>NZ_JBFRDW010000255.1:0-7788 GCF_052113985.1 Pseudoduganella sp. RAF53_2
CATCCAGTCTCTCCTTGGCGAAGCTGCCGTTAATCCACGCCAGCAGTTGATAAATATTCGCATGCGCAAAGCGCGCTTCGCCCGCCACGTCCGCCGCTGCCTTCAGCCGCGTGGCCCGTACCTGCACCAGGTTTTCCATCGACGCGTTCTGCCGCACCATACCCATCCAGGCGCTGGTGGCGGTCGCGAGCAGCAGCACCAGCACCATGCCGGGCGCCAGCAGCAGTTTGGGTCCGATCCGCAGTTTGTTCAACATGGCGCTACTTCTTGTAGATGCCCGCTTCCAGCACCACATCGCCGACGCGCAGGATGTAGGTGGTCTTCGGTTCGATCTTGCCGGTCTGCGGATTCTTGTACATGTAATCGACCCAGCCCTTGCCCTTTCTGGCCGCCAGCTCGATGATCTCGCGGCGGTACTTCTTGCCGCTGGCGTCCGGCACATCGGTCAGGTCCTTACCGACGATGGTCGGATTGAAGGGATGCGCCAGCACGATGCCGGTGTTGATGTCGCGCATATCAACGTACAGAGATCCCTGCACGAATTCGGCGTCCTTGGCAGCGATCCTTTTCATCATTTCATCCTTGCCGTGGGCTTTGATGTAGGCCGCGCCGCGTTCGGTCATGGCGATGGCGTCTTTTTCCGTGGGCTCTTCGGCGGCATGCACGCTCGCCGTGGCGAGCACGATCATTGCGGCGGACAACACGCGTTTCATGGTCGATCTCCTTGCGGGTTCGGGAATGCTCAATGTACGACGCTGTTGCTTTGAGGAAGTTGCGCTAGCGCAAGGTGGCTTGGATTTCTGTAGCTAGCATGAAACTTCCAGCCCACACCGAACAGGAGAGCGCCATGAAGTTCAAGCCCTACACCCGTCAGACGATCCGCCAGGCGCCTCAATGGCATTGCCTGTCACCCGAACAGCAGGAGGCCGTGCAGGTGGTGTCGCATGTGCTGCCATTCCGCACCAACGAATACGTGCTGGATCAGTTGATCGACTGGCACAAGGTGCCGGACGATCCGATCTACCGGCTGGTCTTTCCGCATCGGGACATGCTGCCGCCGCACGAGTATTGGCAGCTGCGCGATCTGCTGCTGGTGAAGCAGGATGAAGCGGCGGCGGCAAAGCTGGTGCATCAGATCCGCCTGCGCATGAATCCCCATCCGGCCGGGCAGATGACGCACAATGTGCCGCGCGTGAACGATGCGCCCTTGCGCGGCTTGCAGCACAAGTACAACGAGACGGTGCTGTTCTTTCCCAGTTCGGGCCAGACCTGCCATGCTTATTGCACTTTCTGCTTTCGCTGGCCGCAGTTCGTCGGCATGGAGGATATGAAGTTCGATGCAAAGGAGACGCACGAACTGGTGGCGTATCTCCAGTCGCATCGCGAGGTGACCGATGTGCTGATTACGGGCGGCGATCCTTTGATCATGAACACGCGCTCGCTGGCCGGGATCATCGAGCCTTTGCTGGCGCCGGAGCTGGCGCATATCCAGAACATCCGCATCGGCACCAAATCGGTGGCGTACTGGCCGCAGCGCTTTGTGACGGATCGCGATGCCGATGATTTGATGCGATTGTTCGAGAAGGTAGTGTCGTCGGGACGCAATATGGCCATCATGGGCCACTACAACCACGCGGTGGAGCTGCGGCAGGAGATCGCACAGCAGGCGGTCAAGCGCATTGTGGGCACGGGAGCGACGCTGCGCATGCAGGGTCCGCTGATCCGGCATATCAATGAAGACCCTTTCAGCTGGGCGGAGCTGTGGCAGACGGGCGTGCGCCTGGGGGCTATTCCGTATTACATGTTCGTCGAGCGCGATACGGGGCCGCGCGAGTATTTCGCTTTGCCGCTGGCGCGGGCGCATGAGATATTCCAGACGGCGTATCAGATGGTGTCCGGTTTGGCGCGCACTGTGCGCGGGCCTTCGATGAGCGCGTTTCCGGGCAAGGTGGTGATCGATGGTGTGGCGACGATCGGCGGGGAGAAGGTGTTTGCGCTGCAGTTCCTTCAGGCGCGCAATCCGGACTGGGTACGCAAGCCGTTCTACGCGAAGTTCGATCCGGAGGCGACCTGGATGGATCATCTGAAACCCGCGTTCGGCAAAGAGCGGTTCTTCTTCGAGGCAGACGAAGAGCCGGACCAGCGCAAGGTCATCTCCATCGCTCCCGCAGCCCAGGCGCGCGGCGCGGCGTGCGCCGCCCACACCCATGTCGCCTAGCGCCGCCGCCATGGCCGACGACACCTCCACCGCTGTACCGATCGCATCGGCGCAGGCGAAGGGCAGCAGGTTCGCGCGGGCGTGGCAGGGACGGGTGAGGGCGGCGGGTGAGTTGTCTGGCGTGGCGGTGCTGTGCTGCGTGTTTGTGCCGTTCGCGCTAGGGCATTTCCTTTCCTGGCTGCTGCGCACGGTGAACGCGATGCTGGCGCCGCAGATGACGGCGGAACTGCATCTGAACACTTCGCAAATGGGTACTGTGACCAGCACCTACTTCCTGGCCTTCGCCGTCGCCCAGCTGCCGGTCGGCATGGCGCTGGACCACTACGGGCCGCGCCGGGTGCAATTCGTCATGCTGCTGGTCGCCGCCTTCGGCACGCTCGCCTTCGCGCAAAGCCGGGACTTCGCGCAGATGGCGAGCGCGCGCACCATCATGGGACTGGGACTGGCCGCGTGTTTCATGGCCGCGATGAAGGCCATCTCCACCTGGATCTCGCCGCAGAAGGCGCCGTCCGTGCAAGGCTATCTGATCGCAGCAGGAGGGCTCGGCGCCGCCTCGGCCACGCTGCCGGTAAGGCTGGCGCTGCATTACACCGACTGGCGCGGCATCTTCGCCGCGCTTGCAATCTGCTGCGTGGTGCTGGCCGTGACAATTCTGCTGCTCGCACCAACCGCACCTACCGCACCAGCGGCCAGGCCCAAGCCATTCACGGGACAGGCGCTGGCTGAAATCTTCCGCCACCATGCCTTCCGCGACACCGCATCGCTGGTGCTGATCCCGCACACGGTCTATTTCGGCATCCAGGGTTTGTGGATCAGCCGCTGGCTGGCCGACGCCGGCTGGATGGACCAGCAAACCATCGCCTGGCTGCTCTACCTCGGCATGGTCGCCGTCATCTTCGGCGCCATCGCGGTCGGCATGCTGACCGAGTGGGCCAACAAACATGGACGCCAGCCAATCGACGTTGCCGCCATCGGTATCACCATCTTCATACTGGTGCAGTGCGCGTTCCTGACAGGATGGCGCCCCGCCATGCCAATGCTGGCCGTGGCTTTCATGCTCACTGGGACCATCACCGGCATCGAATACACCATCGTCTCCCAATCCGTTCCGCCCGCGCTGATGGGGCGCACATCGACCTGCCTGAACCTCCTGATCTTCAGCGGCGCCTTCGCCGTGCAGGCAGGTTTCGGCTGGATTGTCAGTCACGCAAGCGCATCGCCAATGCGCGCCTACCAGTTCGGATTCGYCGTGCTGCTACTGCTGCAAATACCGGGTCTGCTGTACTACCTGCACCGCCGATTTCGCACGCGTCCGAGGGCAATCCAAACCATCCGGTAGAATATCGCCTTCAACAAGAAGGAAGATGTTATGAAACTGGTTCGTTACGGCCGCCAAGGCAAAGAAAAACCCGGTCTGATCGATGAAGAAGGCAAGCTGCGAGACCTCTCCGGCGTGATCAGCGGCGATATCGGCGGCGCCAACCTGTCGGACAAAGCCATGCGCAAGCTGGCCAAAGTCGATCCTGAGTCGCTACCCGTGGTGCGCGGTAATCCACGCTTTGGCGTTCCCATTGCGAAGGTCGGCAAATTCATCGGCGTTGGCCTGAATTACGCGGACCACGCAAAAGAAGCCGGTATGCCGATTCCGAAAGAACCGATCATCTTCCTGAAGGCGATCAGCTGCCTGTCCGGCCCGGACGATCCCATCATGCTGCCCAAAGGCTCGAAGAAGACCGACTGGGAAGTGGAACTGGGCGTCGTGATCGGCGAGCGCGCACGTAATGTGAGCGTGGAAAACGCCGAAAAGCATATTGCCGGCTACTGCGTGGTGAACGACGTGTCCGAGCGCGAATTCCAGCTGGAGCGCAATGGCCAGTGGGATAAGGGCAAGGGCTGCGATACCTTCGGCCCGGTCGGCCCGTGGCTGGTCACACGTGACGAAGTGTGGGATGTGAACGACCTCGATCTGTACCTGGAAGTGAACGAGAAGCGCATGCAGACCGGCAGCACGTCGACCATGATCTTCAAGGTGCCGCAACTGGTTGCGTACATTTCTCAGTTCATGACGCTGGAACCGGGCGACATCATCGCCACCGGCACGCCACCCGGCGTTGGCATGGCGCGCAAGCGTTACCTGAAAAAGGGCGACTTCGTTCGCCTCGGCATCGCCGGCCTCGGCGAACAGCAGCAGGACGTCATCGGTTACCAGGAGTTCTAAGACGGACGAACGCTGGCGATTGAACGCGCCAGCCCGTCCGACAAACGCGTCACGATCTGTTGCAGGTCGTTCTCCGACGCGATGAACGGCGGCGCCAGCAGGATATGGTCGCCCCGTTTGCCATCGATGGTGCCGCCCATCGGATACACCATCAATCCACACGCCATGGCTTGCTGCTTCACCACCGCGTGCAAGCGCAGGTCGGGATCGAAAGGCCGCCTGGTTTCGCGGTCCTGCACCAGCTCCAGCGCAATCAGCATGCCGCGTCCGCGAATATCGCCTACGTGTGGATGATTGCCGAAGGCGTCGCGCAGCATGCGCTTGAAACTGGCGCCGCGTACCGTGACGGCGCCCAGCAGGCAATCGCGCCTGATCACCTTCTGCACTGCCAGTGCCGCCGCTGCGGCTACCGGGTGTCCGACGTAGGTATGCCCATGCTGGAACACGCCGCTGCCACTGCGCATGCGCTGCATGATGTGATCGCGCGCCATCACCGCGCCAATTGGCTGGTAGCCCGCGCCCAGGCCTTTGCCCAGCGCGATAAGATCCGGCACCACGTTTTCCTGCTCGATGGCGTACAGTGTGCCGGTGCGGCCCATGCCGCACATGACTTCATCGGCAATCAGCAGCATGCCGTACTTGTCGCACAGCGACCGTACGCCCTTGAAATAGCCTGGCGTTGGCGGCACTGCACCGCTGGTTGCGCCGACGACTGGTTCGGCGCAGAATCCGATCACGTTCTGTGGGCCAATGTCGAGAATAGTCTTTTCCAGCTCCTGCAGCAGGCCTGCTGTGTATTCGTGCACATCCTGACCGGCCGGGCGCTCGCGGTATTCGAAGCAGGGCGACACACGCGCCACATCCATCAGCATGGGTTCGAAATGGCGGCGGCGGTATTCGTTGCCGCCCAAGGCCAGCGCACCCAGCGTGTTGCCATGATAGCTTTGGCGGCGCGCAATGAATACGCGGCGGTCCGTTTCCCCGTTCTCCACAAAAAACTGGCGCGCCATCTTCAGTGCAGCTTCAATTGCTTCCGAGCCGCCGGATACGAGGTAAGCGAAATTCAGATCACCTGGTGCATCCTGTGCCAGACGCTCGCCCAGTTCCTCGGCCACATCGGTCGTGAAGAAGGACGTGTGCGCATAAGCCGCGACCTTGAGCTGCGCCTGCATGGCGGCCAGCACGTCGGGATGACTGTGGCCGAGCGAGGAAACGGCGGCGCCGCCGCTGGCATCGAGATAGGTATTGCCATCCTTATCGCGCACTTGTATGCCGAAGGCGCAGACGGCGGTAGGCGGGGTGTGACGCAGGTCGCGGTGGATCAGGTGAGTCATGAAAGCCTCGCGTTCGGGTTGGACGTCCTGCGACATTAGCCCGCGCGTGAAAGCTACGTTTTGACTTTTCTCTTGTCCGGTGCAATGTTCCTATGCCTTTGTTCAGGCCCTTTTTTCGTCACGTCATTGGTCCAATAGCTGTGCCACAGATTATTGGGGTCGGGCACCTGGTCCAGCCATGTCGTTCCGAATTTTTCTTTTTACGGCAGCCGGGAGCGGTGAGGAGCGTTTTGTAGAGCGGGGGAAGATGTGTTCGGCCGAAAGGCCGGCGCTACTTGTGGCGGAGCTGGCGGTTTGATAGGAAGTCGAAGCACCATGAATTACCTCGTCGCTGTCAACAACGTTGAACTGATGCGAGAATGCCTGATACGTAGCGCTTGTTGTAGCATCGCATGTTTCCACTGTTGGGTAAATGCTTTTTGAGAGAGCAAACCGTGTATGAATGATCGCCTGCCGACTATCCCTTTCGATCAACTGAACGCCACCCAGCAAGCGGCCGCGCAAGCCGTGATCGACGGACCGCGCGGTGCGCTGTACGGCCCCTTTGTGCCGCTGATTCGCAGCCCGGAGCTGATGGGCTGCGCTCAGCGCATGGGAGAGTACCTTCGCTATCGCAGTGCAATTGGCACGCGGCTTTCCGAACTGACGATTCTCGTCACAGCGCGGCAGTGGGATCAGCAGGTCGAGTGGGCGATCCACGCGCCGATAGCGCTGCAGGAAGGCATCAGCCAGCTTACGGTAGATGCGATTGCCGCGCACCGCCGTCCGGATGCGATGAGCGAAGATGAAGCGCTCGTACATGACTTCTGTATCGAGCTGCACCAGCAAAAGCGCGTTTGCGACGCCACCTATAACGCCGCACTGGCGCGCTTCGGCGAGCATGGCGTGGTGGATCTGATGGGACTGAACGGCTACTACACTTTCCTTGCCATGGTGATGAACGCCGCTCAGTCGGCGGTGCCACCTTCGACGGCTGCACCATTGGCGTAGCGTGGCGTCATATTCCGCTTGATCCAGTCCAGCATGTCGCGCCAAATGCGCTGCACTTCGGCGTCGGGTGGCATGGACTGCGCATTGGGCAATTCAATCGTGATCACCGGCACCTGCTTGTGCCAGCCGCTGTAGTTGCCCAGTGAGCCCGGATAGACGCCGACCCGGTGATAGATCAGCCGTCCGAAATTGCGCGGCGGTTCGGYCTGGCCATCGAAATCCAGGATGCCGAAGGGCGCGTGCACGGACACGATCAGATCGGGGTGGAATCGTTCGATGGTGTCGTTGACCCAGCGCGTTTCCGGTTCGGACAGCGGGGCTTTTCCGGGGAAGCGGCGCGGATCGCTGCGCGTCACCCTGGTCCAGTAGCGCGGCGCTTCCTGTTTCCAGCCGGGCGTGGGGAAGTTGCGGTTCAGGTCCACGCCGTGCGCATTCACACGCTGCGGCTTGGCGGCCAGCAGACCGTCAGGATTGAGCAGGGGCGCCACTTTCCAGTGCACGCCTTGCGCGTCTGGCGCATCCATATGCTGCAGCCACTGGAACACCAGCGAGGACGCAGTCAGCTCATCGCCATGAATACCACCCAGTAGAAGTACGCGCAGGGGAGGCGCGGCGGCAGGGACACGCGGTGCGATATCGCGTTCAAGAATGGGAAAGCCGAGGTTGGACTTGGCGCCGCTTGGCGCGACTGCGCTCTGGCGGCAGCTCGACGCCGATACCGAAGGCAGGCGCGCGGCCAGACGATCGCACCAGGGGGCATCGGCGGCCCGCGCCTGGGCGGCTGGCACAGAGCCCAGCAGGCAGCTCATCAGGATGAATGCGTATTTCATTCCGACATTATGGATTAAACGTTTGTGTTAGGGAGCTAACGGTGGGATTAACGTTGTAAGGCCATCATCGGTCGCACATTTTGAAAGCGAATAATGCCAGATAACTCCAACCTAACGCGCCGCAATTTTCTGCAAGGCGCGCTGGCTGCGGTGGCTGCAACTCAAGTTCCCGCTGAAGCCGCGCCCAAGTCCGCGCCC
>NZ_JBFRDW010000256.1:0-7763 GCF_052113985.1 Pseudoduganella sp. RAF53_2
GTGTATTCGCGCGGCGAGTAGTCGAAGGACACGGTGTACGAGTAGTCCGCCATGGTGTTGAAGCTCTGGCTGATCCAGCTGTTGGCGCTGGTGTCCAGCTCGACGTACATCGAACCGTTGGAGGCGGCGCCGGACACATTGTTGCGCACTTCGACACCGTTCTGGCCAACGGTCCAGTTGTTCATACTGGACAGCGTGGTCCAGCTGCCATTGCCGACCGCATTGGCTTCGAAGCTGCCGTTCTTGACCAGCTGGATCACGGTGGCGTTAGCGGAAGCGCTGGCCAGCAGGGCAGCAGCGGCGACGGTAAGGGCAGAAAGTTTCATTTAGTTTTCAATAGTTTCCAAATAGACAGCAAGATTGTATCACTATCAACTCTGTTGCGAAAGAAGATTCCGCTTGACACATATTCTTTCTTTTAGGAAAAATTGATGAGAGAATTATGCTTCCCGCCGTTTCTGCCGTTTTCGCCGCACCGATGCATACCGTTTCAGACGCCCAAGCCGAGCTTGACCTTCAGGCCAAAGATGCCAAACGCCATTTGACGGGCACGGTCATCATGGGCTTGATGGCGGCATGCCTGGCGTTCGTCGGGCAGAGCGCGYTGGCACAGGCGCGCCCGCTGTTCGACTTCATCGACATCGCTTACGGCGCATGGCAAAGCGGATTTCACTGGATGTTGTGGGCGGTGGCGCTGGCGTGGTTTGTGGCGCTGATCCAGGGCAGCATGCGCTACCAGGACATCACCGAGCAGCTGCGCGTGCAGCAGCGCCTCGACGATCAATACGCGCGCGCCCAGCAAGCCCGCGAAGCCGCCGAAGAACGCCGCGCTGAACGCGCCGCCGTCCGCAAAGCCGAAGAAGACCCTCCTCCCCGCAAGTTCAGCAAGAACGCCCGCAGCAACAAATTCGACTACTAAAAATTCGGAGATCTGACCCCGAATAAAAAAAGCCTGCAAGGCGAACCTTGCAGGCTTTTGTCAGCGTGAGCTGGCGATGATTTACATCATGCCGTCCATGCCGCCCATACCGCCCATGCCACCCATACCGCCCATACCGCCGGCCGGTTTGTCTTCCACGATTTCAGCAACCATGCAGTCGGTGGTCAGCATCAGGCCAGCGATGGAGGCCGCGTTCTGCAGGGCAGAGCGGGTCACTTTGGCTGGGTCCAGAACGCCCATTTCGACCATGTCGCCGTAGGTGCCGTTGGCCGCGTTGTAGCCGTAGTTGCCGGAACCTGCCAGCACGGCGTTCACCACCACCGAGGCTTCTTCGCCGGCGTTGGTAACGATCATGCGCAGTGGCTCTTCCATGGCGCGCAGAACGATCTTGATGCCTGCGTCCTGGTCGGCGTTGTCGCCTTTCACGTTCAGGGAAGCACGTGCACGCAGCAGGGCTACGCCGCCGCCAGGAACAATGCCTTCTTCCACAGCAGCGCGGGTTGCGTGCAGGGCGTCTTCAACGCGGGCCTTCTTCTCTTTCATTTCGACTTCGGTGGCTGCGCCAACCTTGATCACGGCAACACCACCAGCCAGCTTGGCCACGCGCTCTTGCAGTTTTTCGCGGTCGTAGTCGGAGGTCGCTTCTTCGATCTGCACGCGGATCATTTTCACGCGGGCTTCGATGTTGGAGGCTTCACCGGCGCCGTCGATGACGATGGTGTTTTCCTTGCCCACTTCGATGCGCTTGGCCTGGCCCAGTTCTGCCAGGGTAGCTTTTTCCAGGGTCAGGCCGACTTCTTCAGCCACGACCTGGCCGCCGGTCAGGACAGCGATGTCTTCCAGCATGGCCTTGCGGCGGTCGCCGAAGCCAGGAGCTTTCACTGCGCAGGTCTTCAGGATGCCGCGGATGTTGTTCACCACCAGGGTCGCCAGCGCTTCGCCTTCGATGTCTTCAGCGATGATCAGCAGTGGACGGCCGGCTTTCGCTACTTGCTCCAGTACCGGCAGCAGGTCGCGGATGTTGGTGATCTTCTTGTCGCACAGCAGAACGAATGGGTTCTCCAGCACGGCAACTTGCTTTTCCGGGTTGTTGATGAAGTACGGGGACAGGTAGCCGCGGTCGAACTGCATACCTTCCACGATGTCCAGCTCGTCGTGCAGGGACTTGCCGTCTTCCACGGTGATGACGCCTTCCTTGCCCACTTTTTCCATCGCTTCAGCGATACGCTCGCCGATCGAGGACTCGGAGTTGGCGGAGATCGCGCCAACCTGGGCGATTTCCTTGGAGGTGGTGGTTGGCTTGGCCATGGACTTCAGCTGCTCAACGGTGGCAGCAACTGCCTTGTCGATGCCGCGCTTCAGGTCCATTGGGTTCATGCCGGCTGCAACGTACTTCATGCCTTCGCGCACGATGGCTTGTGCCAGCACGGTTGCAGTGGTGGTGCCGTCACCGGCGTTGTCGGAGGTCTTGGACGCGACTTCCTTGACCATCTGCGCGCCCATGTTCATCAGCTTGTCTTTCAGCTCGATCTCTTTCGCGACCGAGACGCCGTCCTTGGTGACGGTCGGGGCGCCGAAGGAGCGCTCCAGCACCACGTTGCGGCCTTTCGGGCCCAGGGTGACTTTAACGGCGTTGGCGAGGATGTTCACGCCTTCTACCATTTTGGAACGTGCGGAATCGCCGAAAATAACTTCTTTAGCTGCCATGTTTGATTTCTCCTGAATTCTGGATTGAAAGGCCGATTACTTATTGATGACGGCCAGGATGTCTTCTTCGCGCATCACCAGCAGCTCTTGACCGTCAACTTTGACGGCCTGGCCGGAATATTTGCCGAACAGAATACGGTCGCCGACTTTGACTTCCAGAGCGCGGACAGTACCGTTATCAGCCACTTTGCCGTTGCCCACAGCCAGCACTTCACCCTGGTCCGGCTTTTCAGCAGCGGCATCAGGAATGATCAGACCGGACGCAGTTTTGGTTTCCTGGTCCAGACGTTTGACGATGACGCGATCGTGCAATGGGCGAAGGTTCATACAAAACTCCTTTATTCAGTTGGTAATTGCTAGTTGTGCAAGTAAATCAGCTGTTAGCACTCTCGGCTAACGAGTGCCAACAATTATATGGACGGCCTTGGGGCTTTTCAAGAGAATTTGTTTGCGGAAGGTCAAGACGAGACAGGACACCGGCTCCGCTCCTAGGCGGGCCCATGCTTTTTGCTGCAGCGGAGGCGGCGTCCTTTTTTGAACCAGAGGCGAGGAGCAGGTGCCTGCCAGGTCGTGGCAGGCACCCGGTTTATGCCCTGGGTTTACTGCTGTTTGCGACGGCGAGCGGTGGCCAGGCCAAGCACGGCCAGGCCGCCCAGCAGCATGCCGTAGGTGGCAGGCTCTGGCACAGCGGATACGCTCAGGTTGGTGGTGTAGCTGCCTGCCGACTTGGACAGCGCGCTGCCGCTGACCTGCAGGTAATAGTTGTCGGCCGCCAGTTTGCCCAGGTCCAGCACCCACTGGTCAGTCTGACCGGTGGAAAGCTGGTTGCCGGAGCTGACCAGGGYGCCGGCGGCGTTGAACAGCGAGAAACCGGTGATATCCAGGCCGTTCTTGGCGTTGCCGCTGAAGGAATACACGTCGGCCAGTACGTTGGAAACGCYGGACAGGCTGAACGTGTACTGATCGGCAAAGGTATTGCCCGAGTTGTTGCCGGTGATCAGACGGCTGGCCAGGCCTACGCCATCCGTCAGGTCGATCGGCGCGGGGGACAGGCTGATATCGGCCGCGTGGGCCGCCAGGGTGGCGCCGGTGAGCGCCAGTGCTGCTGCAATTTGCTTCAGATAAGTCATGCCTTTGCTCCTAGTTGATTTGCTACGGTTGGGGCCGCTTAAGGAGCCGTCACGGTATCAAACATACATTTCTTAAAAACTGTTTATTAACAAGCGCTTACAACTCTCCAATAGGAAATTCGGGTTGAATTTGTGAAATATTCAACCATGTCATTCATGCAAAATCAGGGACTTAACGGCAGAGCGTGAAACGGCTGGGATAGGCGTGTAGGAGAGTGCCTACGGAGAGGCAAGAAATTCTTACCGCTGGCGAGTACTCACCTGCAATTCACACAGTTACAAACGGGTTGACCGCCTTATCGTGCGGCCCTATAGTTGCGAGATGATTTCAGACTTCCAAGACCTTTCCGACAAAATCGACCAGTTGGCGGAATTGACCCAGGCACTGCGCCGGGAAAATGCCCATCTGCGTCAGGCCAACGCTGTTTTGATTTCGGAGAACATCGATTTCAATCGCCGCCTGCGTGAAGCACACGAACGCGTCGCTGCACTGCTTGAAAAAATCCCTGGCGCACCTGCGCCCGCACAAGAGGATGCACAATGATCCAGGTTGATGTGACCATCATGGGCCAGACCTACAAGCTGGCGTGTAAAGAAGGCGAAGAAGGAGCACTGCGCGAAGCGTCGAAACTGCTCGACAAAAAAATGAGCGCCATCCGCGACGCCGGCAAAGTGAAGGGCAATGACCGTATCGCGGTGATGGCGGCACTGAGCATGGCCGGTGAATTCCTCAGCGCGAAAACTGGACAGGGCCCGCTGTCGCAAATGTCGATGCTGGAAGTGCAGGAGAAGATGCGCGCCATGCAAACTGTCCTCGACAACGCACTGACGCCGCAAGAAAATCTCTTCTGATTTATTGTCCAAAAGGCCTTTCGCGAAAAGGCGTGGAGGAGTAAACTTCGTGTCACCCTGCGGTGTTCGAGATTTGCCATATATTCCTTGAACCATTTACATGCATCGGTTGCGGGAATTTGTTTGACGGGCGTGAGCGTCGCTAGTCCGATGAACCCGAAGTTGAACTAACTGCAACCACCTTGAACCGTAAGGTTCGGGATGCCGGCATAACGGCACAGGCGGGGCCTTATTCCATATGAAGCGGTTGCATGCGTCGCAAGACGCGCAACCGTTTTTTTACGTCTGGAGGAGTCGCATGCAGTATTGGCTGATGAAGTCCGAACCCGATGAAGTAAGCATCGATGATGTGATGGCCGCACCGGACAAGACGGTTCCCTGGTTCGGTGTACGCAACTACCAGGCGCGCAACTTCATGCGCGATGCGATGCAGGTCGGCGATGGTGTGCTGTTCTATCACTCGTCCTGTCCCGAGCCGGGCATTGCAGGCATTGCGGAAGTGGTGAGCTGGCCTTATCCCGACGCTACGCAGTTCGACAAGAAGAGCCACTACTTCGACGAGAAGGCGACCAAGGAAACGCCGCGCTGGATTTCTGTTGACGTGAAAGGCGTGCGCAAAACGCGCCTGCTGTCGCTGGCCGAACTGCGCACCATCCCTGCGCTGGAAGRCATGGTCGTGCTGCAGAAAGGTAGCCGCCTGTCGATCACGCCCGTCACTGCAGGCCAGTGGAAGACGCTGATGTCCCTGCTGAAGTAGGCCCAGCCCCGGGCATTGCCAGTATGGCCGGGGAAGCGCATCATTGAGGCGTCCCCGGAGAAGGGCATGGATGCCGATAACGATCAAATGCTCCGCAAGATAGCGGAATGCAGCGCTCCCCAGCGCCGCCTGTACGCCGCGCCAGCGCGGCTGCTGTCGCTGCTGCGCTATCTGCATGTGGAAGTCGGCGCCAGCGGCCCGGTGCTCTTGCCCTCCATTGCTTTCCCTTCGATGTGCGTGATCGTCAGCGGCGGCGTGCGGCTGGGCGGACCGGACGGCCTGCTGGTGACGGAAGCCTTTGTGCGCGGCCCGAACCTGCGGCCGATCCGGCTGGAATGGATGCCCGGCACCAGCCTGGTGGTGTCGGTGATGCGCGTAGGCCGTATGGGGCGCGTGCTGGATACGCCGGTCAGCGAGCTGGCCAACCGCACCATTCCGCTTGAGTTCCTGATCGATCCCGGCGCCGTGCATCAGCTGACGGACGCCGTGCGCGCGGGCTGCACGGCAGCGCAATGGATCAATGCTATCGGCGAGTGGCTGCTGGYGCGCATGCAGCTGGAGAGCCAGAACCGCGTAGCGCCCTTATGTCTGCCGGTGTCGACACTGAGCGAGCCAGCCGAGATACTGGCCGAATACACAAACTTGTCGTTGCGGCAGTTCGAACGCCGCTTCCTCGCCTCGTATGGCGTGTCCCTGCGCGATACACGGCGCCTGATGCGGCATGCATTCGCCATGACCACCATCATGCGCAATCCGCCGGGGCGCGGCCGGCTGACCGAGGTCGCGCATGAAGCGGGCTACTATGACCAGGCCCATATGGTGCGCGACTTTGCCGAGATGGCGAACATGACGCCCAGCGCGCTGATCAAGTCGATCCACGGCGAGGAAGAAGACCTTGCCGGGCGCCTGCTGCGCTACACCGGGGCCGACCGCCAACTGGTAATCGATAGTCCATTGTGAAAATTCGACAAGCGCGAATGTCGGGTTAGTACAAGAAAGCATCTGCCTCCCTTCTTTAGTATCCCGTTCGCAGCCTGCCATTTCGTGCAGGCTGCACACCGAACGGAGATACGCATGAAGACCAGCATCACAACGGGACTGGCGGCCGCAATCCTCCTCAGCGCCTGCCACCACCGCGAACCAGAGCAATACGAAGACGTGCGCCCGGTATGGGTTGCCACCGTCAGCCATAGCAAGGGCACCGTGGGCGCCGCCTATTCCGGCGAGATCCGCGCACGGCATGAACACAAGGCCGGCTTCCGTGTCGGTGGCAAGATCACCGAACGCCTGGTCGACGTGGGCGATAAGGTGGCGGCCGGCCAGGTGCTGATGCGCCTCGATCCCCAGGACGCGGCCCTCAATCTCGCGGCCTACAGCGCGCAAGCCGACTCCGCCGAAAGCCGTCTCGCGAAAGACAGTGCTGATCTCACGCGTGCCGAAGAACTGTTCCGCAAGAAGTTCATCTCGCAGGCGGAGCTGGACCAGAACCGCATGCTGGTGCGTCAGTCCAGCGCGCAGCTGCGCTCCGCCACCGCGCAGCGCGCGATGGCCGCCAACCAGCGCGGCTACACCGAGTTGCGCGCGGAACGCGCCGGCGTGGTCACGGCGATCTATGCCGAAGCAGGGCAGACGGTGGGCGTGAGCCAGGCCGTACTCGCCATCTCGGAAGCAGGTGAACGCGAGATCGTGGTCAGCGTGCCCGAGTCGCGCGTGGCCGAACTGAAGCCGGGCCGCGCAATGCAGGTCACCGCATGGACCAAGCCGGACAAGGTCTACGCCGCGCGCCTGCGTGAACTGGCGCCCGATACCGACAGCGTCACCCGCACCTACATCGCGCGCGCCACCATTCTCGAACCGGACGACAATCTGCGCCTGGGCATGACCGCCACGCTCAATCTGTCCGACGTGGAAGGCGAAGCAGCCATTCGTCTGCCGCTGACCGCCGTCACGGACCAGGGCAAGCCGACCGTATGGGTGGTCGATCCCAAGACTGAGCGTGTGCGCCAGCGGCCGGTGAAACTGCTGGCAGTGGAAGACGATACGGCCCTGATCTCCGGCGGCCTGCAGGATGGCGAGAAAGTTGTCACCGCCGGCGTGCATATGCTGCATACCGACCAGAAGGTGCGTGTGGCGGCGCGGAGCCAGCCATGAAAGACCTGAACCTCTCCGGCTGGGCGCTCAAGCACCCGCAAATGATGATCTTCCTGATTGGCCTGCTGGCGCTGTCCGGTATCTTTGCCTATCAGAAGCTGGGCCAGAAGGAAGACCCTGAATTCACCTTCCGCGCCATGGTGGTGCAGGCCAAGCTGCCGGGCGCTTCGGCCCAGCAGATGGCCGATCAGGTCACGGACAAGTTGGAAAAGAAGCTGCAGGAAGT
>NZ_JBFRDW010000257.1:0-7760 GCF_052113985.1 Pseudoduganella sp. RAF53_2
CGCCATGACGATGGCGTCGAATTCACCTTCCAGGTCTTCCGGGAAGATGGTTTCCTTGGCCCAGTTGTTAACAGTCGCCGGGAAATCCTTGCCGATCAGGGTGGAAGTGCGGAACTTCACGCCTTCTGCCTGCATCTGCTCGATACGGCGGTCAATATGGAACTTCTCCATCTTGAAGTCCGGAATGCCGTAGCGCAGCAGGCCGCCCAGACGGTCCGACTTCTCGAACACGGTCACGTCGTGGCCAACGCGCGCCAGCTGCTGGGCAGCGGCCAGGCCGGCAGGGCCGGAACCGACCACGGCCACCTTCTTGCCGGTCCTGGTTTCCGAAGGCTCCGGCACGACCCAGCCGCGCTCCCAGCCTTCGTCAATGATCTTGTGTTCGATGGACTTGATGCCCACCGGATCATTATTGATGCCCAGGGTGCAGGCAGCCTCGCACGGCGCCGGGCAGATGCGGCCGGTCCATTCCGGGAAGTTATTGGTCGAATGCAGAACGTTCAGCGCTTCGCGGTAGTGGCCGCGGTACACCAGGTCGTTCCAGTCCGGGATGATGTTGTTGACCGGGCAGCCCGAATTGCAGAACGGGATACCGCAATCCATGCAGCGTGCGCCCTGGATCTTGGCCTGGTCGTTCGTCAGCGTCAGCACGAACTCTTTGTAATTTTTCAGACGCGCCTCGGGAGCGTGATAGCTCTCGTCCTGGCGCTGGAATTCCATGAAACCGGTGATCTTTCCCACTTTAATATCCTTTCGTACGCGGCGAATTAAGCAGCAATCGCTTGAGTTTCCGCTTCAATCGCGGCGTTATCGGCCATTTCCACCAGGGCGCGCTTGTACTCGCTCGGGAACACTTTGACGAACTTGCCACGGCTCTCGGCCCAGTTGTCCAGCAACAGGCGGGCGCGGGTGCTGCCCGTGTGCTTGAAGTGGCGCTCGATCAGGCGCTTCAGGATGGTTTCGTCCGCCTCGGCTTCGCCGTTGCGGTGCTGGCTGTGCCAGGTCGACTTGTCGACCGCCTGCTCGGAGGCCGGCAGCACCGCTTCCAGGCTGACCATGGACATATTGCATTTGCGGTTGAAATCGCCGTCCGGGTCATACACGTAGGCGATACCACCCGACATGCCCGCCGCGAAGTTGCGGCCGGTGGCGCCCAGCACGACCACGGTACCGCCGGTCATGTATTCGCAGCCGTGATCGCCCAGGCCTTCCACCACTGCGGTGGCGCCGGAGTTACGCACAGCGAAGCGCTCGCCTGCCACGCCGTTGAAGAAAGCTTCACCGGAAATCGCGCCATACATCACGGTGTTGCCGATGATGATGTTGTTGACTGCCCAGCCGCGGAACTCGGTGTTCGGACGCACAATGATGCGGCCGCCCGACAGGCCCTTGCCCACGTAGTCGTTGCCCTCGCCCACCAGGTCCAGGGTGATGCCCTGTGCCAGGAAGGCGCCTGCCGACTGGCCGGCCGTGCCTTGCAGCTGGATGTGGATGGTGTCGTCCGGCAGGCCGGCGTGGCCGTAGCGCTTCGCCACTTCACCGGACAGCATGGTGCCCACGGTGCGGTTGACGTTGCGTACCGGCGAGATGAAGGACACGCGTTCGCCCTTTTCCAGCGCCGCTTTGGCTTGCGCGATCAGCTTGTGGTCCAGTGCCTTGTCCAGGCCGTGGTCCTGTTCCTCGTTGTGGTAGATGGCCAGGCCAGCGTCCACTTTCGGCAGATAGAAGATATTGCTGAAGTCCAGACCTTGGGCCTTCCAGTGGCCGATGGCTTTCGACTTGTCCAGCAGGTCGGCGCGGCCAATCAGCTCGTCGAAGGTACGGATACCCAGCTGAGCCATGATCTGGCGCGCTTCTTCCGCAACGAAGAAGAAGTAGTTCACCACGTGCTCAGGCTTGCCCTGGAACTTGGCGCGCAGCACCGGGTCCTGGGTCGCGACGCCCACCGGGCAGGTGTTCAGGTGGCACTTGCGCATCATGATGCAGCCTTCGACCACCAGCGGCGCGGTGGCGAAACCGACTTCGTCAGCACCCAGCAGGGCGGCAATCACCACGTCGCGGCCGGTACGCATCTGGCCGTCGGCCTGCACACGGACGCGGCCACGCAGACCGTTCAGCACCAGGGTCTGCTGGGTTTCAGCCAGGCCCAGCTCCCACGGTGTACCAGCGTGCTTGATCGAGGACAGCGGCGAAGCGCCCGTGCCGCCGTCATGGCCGGCCACCACGATGTGGTCGGCTTTCGCTTTCGACACACCCGCAGCCACGGTACCGATACCCACTTCCGACACCAGCTTGACCGAGATCGAAGCGCGCGGATTCACGTTCTTCAGATCGTGGATCAGCTGCGCCAGGTCTTCGATCGAGTAAATATCGTGGTGCGGCGGCGGCGAGATCAGACCCACGCCCGGTACCGAGAAGCGCAGCTGCGCAATGTACTCGGACACCTTGTGGCCCGGCAGCTGGCCGCCTTCACCCGGCTTGGCGCCCTGCGCCATCTTGATCTGGATCTGGTCCGCAGAGTTCAGGTATTCCGCCGTCACGCCAAAGCGGCCGGAAGCGACCTGCTTGATGCGCGAACGCAGCGAATCTCCTTCCTGCAGCGGAATGTCGACCATGACTTGTTCCTTGCCCAGCACGGTGGACATGGAAGAGCCGACCTTGATCGGGATGCCCTTCAGTTCGTTCGAGTAGCGCACCGGATCTTCGCCGCCTTCGCCCGTGTTCGACTTGCCGCCGATACGGTTCATGGCGATCGCCAGCGTGGCGTGGGCTTCGGTCGAGATCGAACCCAGCGACATGGCGCCGGTAGCGAAACGCTTGACGATTTCCTTGGCCGGTTCCACTTCATCCAGCGGAATCGCCTTGGTGGGATCGATCTTGAACTCGAACAGGCCGCGCAGGGTCAGGTGGCGCTTGGTCTGGTCGTTGATCAGCTGTGCGTACTCTTTATAGGTCGAGTAGTTGTTGGAACGGGTCGAATGCTGCAGCTTGGCGATCGCGTCCGGTGTCCACAGGTGGTCTTCGCCGCGCACGCGGTAGGCGTATTCGCCGCCCGCATCCAGCTGGTCGGCCAGCACCGGATCGAGGCCGAAGGCCTGGTTGTGCAGGCGCAGGCCTTCCTCAGCCACTTCGAACAGGCCAATGCCTTCCACATTGGAAGCGGTGCCGCGGAAGTATTTATCGACCAGCGACTTGTTCAGGCCCACGGCTTCGAAGATTTGCGCGCCGCAGTAGGACATATAGGTCGAGATGCCCATCTTGGACATCACCTTCAGCAGACCTTTGCCGATGGCCTTGGTGTAGTTGTAGATCGCCTGTTCCGGCGACAGATCGCCCGGCATGCCGTGCGCCAGTTCGGCCAGGGTTTCCATGGCCAGATATGGGTGGACAGCTTCCGCGCCGTAGCCAGCCAGCAGGGCGAAGTGGTGGGTTTCGCGGGCCGAGCCGGTTTCCACCACCAGGCCGGTGGAGGCACGCAGGCCTTTGCTCACCAGGTGCTGGTGGATGGTGGAAGTTGCCAGCAGGGCCGGAATCGCCACGCGGTCGGCGCCGATCGAGCGGTCGGAGACTATCAGGATGTTGTGGCCGGATTTCACCGCGTCCACAGCTTCCGCGCACAGCGAAGCCAGCGACGCTTCCACGCCTTCCTTGCCCCAGGCGTGCGGATAGCAGATGCTCAGCTCGTAAGACTTGAACTTGCCGCCGGTCACCTGGCTGACATTGCGCAGGCGCGCCATATCGTCGAAGCCCAGCACCGGCTGCGCCACTTCCAGACGCATCGGCGGATTGACGTTGTTGGTATCCAGCAGGTTCGGCTTGGGACCGATGAAGGACACCAGCGACATCACCATCGCTTCGCGGATCGGGTCGATCGGCGGGTTGGTCACCTGGGCGAACAGCTGCTTGAAGTAGTGGTACAGCGGCTTCAGCTTGTTGGACATGACGGCGAGCGGCGAGTCATTGCCCATCGAACCTACGGCTTCTTCGCCGTTGGCGGCCATCGGCGCCAGCAGGAAGCGCAGGTCTTCCTGGGTGTAGCCGAAAGCTTGCTGGCGGTCCAGCAGGGATGCGACCTGCTTCTCGCCGTTGGCCGGGCCGTACTTGGCCACATTGTGCGGCAGCTGGGATTCGCTCAGCTTCAGCTCGCCCAGCTTGATGCGCACGGCATTGATCCATGCCTTGTACGGCTTGGCGTTGGCGTAGGTGTCTTTCAGTTCCTTGTCGTCGATGATGCGGCCGGCTTCCAGATCGATCAGGAACATTTTGCCCGGCTGCAGACGCCACTTCTGGATGATCTTGGATTCCGGAATCGGCAGCACGCCGGATTCGGACGCCATCACCACCAGGTCGTCATCGGTCACGATGTAGCGCGCAGGGCGCAGGCCGTTACGGTCCAGGGTACCGCCGATGTAGCGGCCGTCGGTGAAGGCCATGGCGGCCGGGCCGTCCCATGGTTCCATCATCGATGCGTAGTATTCGTAGAAGGCCTTGCGGTTGTCATCCATCAGCGTGTGGTTTTCCCACGCTTCCGGAATCATCATCATCATGGCCTGGGCCAGCGGGTAGCCTGCCATCAGCAGCAGTTCCAGCGCGTTGTCGAAGCAGGCGGTGTCGGACTGGCCTTCGTAAATCAGCGGGAACAGCTTCTGCAGGTCGTCGCCCAGCACGGCGGACTTCATCACGCCTTCGCGGGCGCGCATCCAGTTGAAGTTGCCCTTCACGGTGTTGATCTCGCCGTTGTGTGCGATCAGGCGGTATGGGTGGGCCAGCGGCCATTCAGGGAAGGTATTGGTCGAGAAACGCTGGTGCACCAGCGCCAGCGCCGAGATGCAGCGCGGGTCCTGCAGGTCGCGGTAGTACACGCCCACCTGGTCGGCCAGCAGCAGGCCCTTGTACACCACGGTACGGGCGGACATGGATGGCACGAAGAATTCTTTGCCGTGCAGCAGCTTCAGCGCCTGGATCGCGTGGCCGGACGATTTGCGGATCACGTACAGCTTACGTTCCAGTGCATCGGTCACCATGATGTCCGCACCGCGGCCAATGAAGATCTGGCGGATGACCGGCTCTTTTTCGCGGACGCGCGGCGACATCGGCATTTCGCAGTCGACCGGCACATTACGCCAGCCCAGCACGACCTGGCCTTCGATGCGGACGGCACGCTCGATTTCCTGTTCGCAAGCGATGCGGGAGGCGTTTTCCTTCGGCAGGAAGACCATGCCTACGCCATATTCGCCCGGCGGAGGCAGTTCGACGCCCTGCTTGGCCATTTCATCGCGGTAGAACTGGTCCGGAATCTGAATCAGGATGCCGGCGCCGTCGCCCATCAGCTTGTCGGCGCCGACTGCGCCCCTGTGGTCGAGGTTCTTCAGGATCAGCAGACCCTGTTCAATGATCGAGTGGCTCTTGTTGCCCTTGATGTGGGCCACGAAACCAACGCCACAAGCATCGTGTTCGTTGGCTGGGTCGTACAAACCTTGCGCTTCCATGCAGTTCTCCGCTGATTTTTTAATCACGAAAAACCAGAGTAGTGCAATGCACAAAAAAACTCAACAGAAACAATTAGGGTCGGAGTCGAATTAATTCTGCTTCAGTCGCTCAAAAAATTAATTAGGGACATAGTCACTGAAAACCCACGGCGAAGACCTGCTGGCAGGCACATCGTGCCTGCCACCCGCTTTACGCCTCAGGTTTTGATTTGAATGGACGGCCCCGTTTGGCCGGGAGCACCTGGCGTTTCATGCGGTGCTGCAGCTCAGCCTTGTACTTGTCCGAGCCCAGCGGCCAGCCCCTGAGCACGGCCGCCTCGATAGCTTTCGTCTCGTTGCTGCCCAGTCCCCGATTGGCCAGCTCGATATAGGCCGCCTCACGCTGGAATGGCGTGTTGCCCAGCGCCCAGTACAGCGGATGGTCGGTCACCGCCCCGTCCGGCTTCAGGCCTGCGTGGTGCGGATAACTGGACCAGGGGTAATGTTCCGGCCCGCCAGCCAGCCCAAGGCGCACGGCGGCGAATTCGATGTAGCGACTGCAGGACAACAAATAATTCTCGGCGTCCACGACAGAAGTCTTGTAGCGCCCTTGCCACAGGGTGCCGGCGCGGGAGTATTTCTGATTAAAGAAGGGGACGTAATAGCGGCCGATCCACTGCATCATGGCGCCCAAACCTTCCTCGTCGGATGGGGTGACGAGCAGGTGCAGCTCGTTCGGCAACAGCGTGTAGGCATGGACGGCCACCTTGTACTGGCGCGCGGCAGTGCGCATCCAGCCCAGGAAGGCTTCGAAATCGTCGGCATCGCAGAACACGGCCTGGCCATTCAGGCCGCGCTGGATGAGGTAGTGAGGCTGATTGGGGACGATGAGGCGGGGAAGGCGGGCCATAAACAAAAACAGGGCAAAATGGAAAGTTCCATTTTACCCTGTCCCCATTTAATTTCAGCCACGCGAATTGGCGATCGGCTTTGTCCCTATTTTCCCTTATCAGGAAAGATTGAAGCTGGCGGACAGGCTATAGCCCTCGCCGTAGGCGCTGCGCAGTGGCAGATCCTGGCCCAGGCCGCTGCGCGCCTTCTTGCGCAGGCGGTAGACCAGCATGTCCACGCGGCGTCCCGCATCCGGATCATCGCCGCCAATGCCCGCCACGATCACCTGGCGCGGCACCGGACGGGTATTAATGGTCAGCAAGTGCAGGAAATTGCACTCTTTCTCGGTCAGGGTGATGGCCTGGCCCTGCAGCTCCAGCTGGCGGGCGGCAACCTTCAGCGTCCACTTGCTGGGCACAGGAATCGCTTCCTGCGGGCCAACGCGACGGTTCAGCGCCTCGATATGGGCGGCCAGCTCGGGGAACTTGATCGGCTTGGTCAGATAATGGTCGGCGCCCAGGCGCAGGCCGAGAATGCGGCTGTCGAAGGCGACGCGGCCGGTCAATACCAGCAAGCCAATCTGCGGGTAGAGCTGGCGCATGCGCGGGATGACGTCAAAGCCATCCTCATCCGGCAAGCCGAGGTCGAGAATAACAACGCCGATGGTGCCCTGAGCCAGAGCGGACCACATTTCCTGGGCGTTGTTGGTGGATTGGACCCCGTGACCGAGCTCGGTCAGGAATTCCGCCATTTCCTCGGCGTATTCCAGGTTGTCTTCCACAATCAGTATTTGCGTCATTGATGCGCCATTGTTCAGTTAACAGCTCGCCGGATTCTGGGGCTTGCGTTAAAGAATTATCACGGGTGATTAACCACAGCGCAAGACTTATGCAGCGATCGGCAGCCAAATCCGAAATTTCTTGCCGCTTTCAGGCAAATTTTCCACTGACAGCGTGCCGCCGTGAACCTCCACCACCGCTTTTGCCATATACAAACCGAGTCCGGAGCCCGGTTGGCTGGCTGCTGCGCGGCCGCGGAATCCCTTTTCGAAAAGCCTGTTGAGCTCGTCTTCCGGGATGGGCGCGCCGTAGTCCGTTACCTGAAACTCTACGCCCCCTTCTGCCGCCTTGCTAGCCTTTAATTCTATAGCAATATTGTCTTTAGTGTATTTAATGGCGTTATCGAGGAGGATATCAAGACAAAGCCGCATTCCTTGGGGGTCGCAACGTAGCCATTGAGGCATGTTTAACGCTTGCACCGTGATAGCCTGACGCCGCGAGCGGGCCGCTTCCGCCGCCGTTTCCAGCAGCGCTTCGGGCGAAATCTCATCCGCCTGCCGCTTGCGGCCAATGCTGGCCAGGCGTTCCGGGGACAGATATTCGTTGATCAGCTCCAGCAGAC
>NZ_JBFRDW010000258.1:0-7755 GCF_052113985.1 Pseudoduganella sp. RAF53_2
GTTCCAGCAAAGCCAGGAACAGATGTTCCAGATCGACTTCGAACTGGCCCAGCCCGACGCAAATGCTCGCCGCACGCGTGGCGGCCTCGCGGCAGCTCGCGTTCAATTTGCCGATCAATGTCTTCAGGTTGATGCTCATTGAATATCCTTTAAATGATGTAGCACACGTCGGCGCGGTCCTGTGATGGCGCGCCCTCGTGCATGAAACTGTCCCAGCCCAGGCGCCCTGCCGCGCCAACCTGGCCCAGCGTGGTGCCGGCAACATCCTCGCCGCGCAGCACCAGCCGGATCTCGTATTCCAGCGACACGCCGGTGAACATGGCCAGCAGCTTTTCCAGCGCCCGGGCCGCRCTGCCGCCCGGCAGGAAGGCATTGAAATCGTCGCGCCGCAGCGGCCCCACCGTCAGCCGCAGGCGCAGATCGCGCTGCCAGACGCGCGTGCCCGCCATGGCCGTCATGCCGAGCTGCGCATGGATGCCTCCCAGCGCCGTAAGCTGTTCACGCGGTACGTCATACCAGCAGCCGATAAACTGCGTCGCGGCGACCTGCACGTCAAAATATTCGCCCAGAACGCGCGCGATCATGGACGCCGATGCCGGCTTGTGGCGCAAGGCTGCGGCGAAGAAGGCCAGCGATTCATCGCGCACGCCGCCCTGTTGCAGGCGCTGAGTGAGCGACGGATTACCCAGTCCGCCCA
This sequence comes from Pseudoduganella sp. RAF53_2, assembly GCF_052113985.1. Classification (NCBI taxonomy): domain Bacteria; kingdom Pseudomonadati; phylum Pseudomonadota; class Betaproteobacteria; order Burkholderiales; family Oxalobacteraceae; genus Pseudoduganella; species Pseudoduganella sp. RAF53_2. The sequence goes on from NZ_JBFRDW010000258.1 coordinate 698, forward strand.
AGGCCAGCAGCAGAGGCAGAAAGCGGTCATGGCGGTCGGCCTGATACTTCAGCGCCAGCCGGTATTTACGCCACGCTTCGTAAAACAGCGACAGCGAGCGAGTAGAGAAGGCATCAAGGAAGGCCCGTGGCCCATCGTCCTTTTCGTACAGCTGGTGGGCGGCAATCGTTTCCGTGTAGTGCGCGGGCAGCGTGCCCGAACTGCCGAGGAAGCCCATGAAATTGGGCGTCATGCGCAGATATTGCAGCTGGCGCGATGCCAGCGCTTCGGCCAGGGCCGGTGCAGTCGGCAGGATTTCGCGCGGCTCCGGACGCAGCGCCTCAATCTGGCTGGCAGGGAAGGCCAGCGAGACGGGATTCTGGAAGCGCAGGAAGTTCGCCACCGCACCTTCCTGCGGCGCGCCGTGCCGCTTTAGCCACAGCTCGAGCATGCGCACGGCCTGGAAATACTGAAAGCGGTAGGGTTCGGCGAACAGGCGCTCGATTACAGAAGGCTCAAATCGCCGCTTCGCGGTGTGCATCGCAACAGCTCCTCTCCCGACTTGGCGGCCACGATGACCAGTTGCGTGAAACTGTTGGCATGCACATATTGCCCCAGGAAGCTTTCAATGATGTGGGCAAAGGCGTGGATACCGCTGCCGACGAAAGCTTCCTCATCGACCTCCAGCCGCACTTCCATGCCGCGCACCAGGCAGGCAAAGGGATTCCCCGGCAGCCACGCATTGGCGGGCTTGTAGGCGATGGCAGTCAGGCCACGGATCTGGCGCTGGGTGGCCGGGGACCGCGGCAGGTCATACAGGGTCAGCATTTCCTGGAACGCTTCCAGTCCGCTGCCGGACAGCGACAAGTGATTCAGCGACAGATGCGAGATCAGGCGCCAATGCGCACTGCCTTCGCGACCGAAGCGCTGCGACACGGTCGGCTTGCGCAGGAAGCTGATGCTGCGCACACTGGAACCGCCCTCCATGAACAGGTCACCGCCGCGCACACCGTAAGCCAGGGAAGCAGGCAGGTCGCGGTTGGTGCATGTCAGCTGCAGGCTCAAGGTGTCGGTTTCGACCGCAGCCGGATCGAAGTCGATATCGACAATCGTTATTTCCGCTTCGTAGCCCGGGCTTTTGTGCGCCATCTGTTCGTCGCGCCGCATGACCCAGTAATGGCCGTTCTTTTCCGGCGCTTCGCCATGACGCAGCGAATAGAAAGGACGAAAAGCGACTACCGATTCACCTTGCGGTCCCTGTCTCACCATGCGCACCGATTCGATGGCATGCACCTCGTAGGCATAAGCACGGCGTGCATCGGCCAGTACCGGGTAGCTGTCCGAAGTATGCGTCAAGCGGATCGGCTCCCCGCGCTGGCGGAACAGGTTGACCACGGGGGTACAACCAAGCAGCAGATTGTTTGTCGAGAGCGTGGCCAGCATGCGCGCCACGTTCGAATCGCTGCGCAGGCCGGACATGGCCAGATGCAGCGTGACCTTGCGGCTGCCGGGCGGCAGCTGGCTTCGCAGCAGCCGCAAGTCGATGTCGAAGAAATTGAATTTCTCCGGGAAGCAGAAATATTCGGTCAGAAGACGGTAGGCGCTGTGCGAGCGCGCGGGAAAATCGATCAGGGCGTCCTGCTCCGCAAAGCCCGCCGGTGTAACGGGAATGCGCTCCAGAGGCAGCCAGCGCCCCTCATGCTCGGCATAGGCCTTCACCGTTCGCATGAACAGTGCATCGCGCAGTGCGGCGCAGAAGGAAGGCTCGCCATCCATGAAGACGCGCAGCGATGACACTGTGGGTTGTGCCAGCGTCGCCTGCTCCGCCGTTGCCTCAATGGTGATGCTCAGACTGGCCCCGGCGCCAGGCGGCAGCTGGACTGCTTCCGGCGCGTTGATCAGCGACGCGAAAGCCGCATGGGTCAGGGCCAGCGGCGCCACGGTGACCGGATAAGCCGTCCGGAAAGTGCACGCCACGCCGTTGACGGGGCGCGTGGAGAGTGCAGTGCCGCGCGCGATTTCGGTGGCGCTGGTCAGTTGCGCAGCGGCCGCTGCGTAATCCATGCGCGCAATGGAACACGACGGGAACGGCCGCAGGTAATGCGGATAAAGCACCTCAAACAGGGCTTCGGTAAATTCGGGATAATCATCGTCCAGCCGTTTGGCGATGCGTGAATTGAGCAGGGCAAAGGACTGGATCATGCGTTCGATGTGCGGATCTTCGCACACCTCGCCGCCAATCATCAGGCGGCCCGCAATCTTGGGATAGCGCTCGGAAAATTCGCGCGCATAGCGCCGCAGGAATCCTAGTTCGCGCTCGTAATATGGCAGCAACTCTTCCAAATCATGCTCCCGGCAGCGCCGCGCGGCGTGCCTTGCTTATCGTGTAGTGCAGGCTGGACGGCTGCAGCACCGCGTCGAAATTGACCGGCTCATGCGCCTCGTTCAGCACCAGCAGCGCCGTGATGGCGAAATTAAGCCGGTCAATGGCGCCCTCCTGAATCTCCAGCGCGGCACGGACCTGCCGCAGCCGGGGCTCATGCCGCGCGATGGCACGTTCCAGGCTCTGGCAGATGTGAGTGCGGTCATCGATGCTGGCGAGCGACAGGCCGGCAAAATCGTTCAGGCCATAGCTGGCGATCGAACGCGCACACTCGGGATAGCGCTTCAGCAAATGCTCAGGCATGACAGTACGGGTATTCAGCAGCGCTTCCAGGTCGCGCGCCACCGCATCCTTCATTTCTTCCAGGGACAGGCGCATTACCGTGGCGCTGCCGGCGCCAGGCGCCAGCAGCCGGTCCAGCAAGCCCGGTGTGAATCCCCTTTCCGCCATGCCCGCGCCGCCTGTCAGGCTACTTTATTGGCCGACAGGTCCCAGCCGCCGGAGGTGTTGCCGCCCGCGCCGCCGTTGACTTTCTGCTGGGTGTACTTCCACTTCACCTTGGAGTATTTCAGGGACACATCCTCACCCAGGATGTCGCCCGGACGAACTTCCGGCGCCACGCTGGCGATCAGCACGTTTTCCAGTTCGATCTCGAAATACTTGATACGCTCGCCCTGGCTGTCGGCGCGCATGAACTCCAGCTTGGCCTTCGGCAGGGTTTTACCGGAGGAGCAGTTCTGCAGCAGCAGCGGCGAAGACAGGTCGGCCATCTTGGAGAGCAGGATGTCGCGATGCTCGGTGCGCTCGGCGGTGTGGCCGCCGCCAGTGGATGCGGTAGCCGACTTCGGCTGCAGCACTTCCCACTGTACGGAGCGGACTTCGATCCAGTCCTTGTGCGCGGTATCGGTCGACTCGCCTTTGATGCCGTCGATTTGCAGATAAACGTCGATTGCCATTTTCTTCCTTTCAGGTGTTTAGGTTAGGACTTGGTCGATTGCGGGAGCTCCGCGACCAATCGGAGCGAGACGGACAACTCATCGAGCTGGAAGTGCGGACGCAGGAAGGACACCGCGCGGTACACGCCCGGACGTCCGGGGACCTCGGATACCTGCACCGAGGCCTCGCGCAAAGGGAACTGCGCCTTCTGCTCCTGGCTGGCGTTATCGTCCAGCAGCACGTACTGGGTCAGCCAGCGGTTCAGGAAATCTTCCACATTGGAGGCGGCGGCAAAACTGCCGATCTTGTCGCGCATCATGGCCTTCATATAGTGGGCGATGCGGGACACGGCAAAGATGTACTGCAACTGCGACGACAGCACGGCATTGGCGTTGGCGGCGTCGCTGTTGTATTTCTTCGCTTTCTGCGCCGACTGGGCACCGAAGAAGGCGGCATAGTCGGTGTCCTTGCAGTGAACCAGGGAGATGAAACCGAGGTCGCTCAACTCCTTTTCGCGGCGGTCGGTGATGGCGATCTCGGTTGGGCACTTCAGCGCCACCTCGCCCTCATCGGTCTTGAAGGTATGGGTCGGCAGGTCTTCCACCAGGCCACCGCCTTCAACGCCGCGGATGGCAGCACACCAGCCGAAGTCTTCGAAGGCGCGCGTCAGGCGCACGCCGAAAGCGTAGGCTGCGTTACACCACAGGTATTTCTGGTGGTCGGTACCGTCCACGTCTTCCACGAAATTGAAGCCTTCCACGGTGGCGCCGTCGGCCGGGTTGAATGGCAGCCGGCCCAGGAAGCGCGGCAGGGTCAGGCCCACGTAGCGCGCGTCTTCCGATTCGCGGAAGGACTTCCACTTGGCATATTCCACGGTGTCGAAAATCTTGGACAGGTCGCGCGGCTTGCCCAGGTCGGCATAGCTCTCCAGGCCGAACAGCTCGGGCGATGCAGCGCTGACGAACGGCGCGTGGGCGGCCGCTGCCACATGCGACATCTGCTCGATGAAATACATGTCTTCCGGCTGGCGTGTGACTTCGAAGTCGCCGATCAGCGCACCGAACGGCGCGCCGCCAAAGGTGCCGAATTCTTCTTCATACACCTTGCGGAACATGGCGCTCTGATCGAATTCCAGCGCGCTCTGGAAGTCCTTCACCAATTCCTTCTTGGTCGCGTTCAGCAGCTTGATTTTCAGGCCGGTGCCGGTGGCCGTGTTTTTCACAAGGTAATGCAGGCCAGTCCAGCTGCTTTCCAGCTTCTGGAATTCCGGCGCATGCATGATGGCGGACAGCTGATTCGAAATCAGGCGATCCAGTTCCGCCACGCGGGCGTCGATGGTGGCCGCCAGGTTATCGGACACCACTACGGTACCCGCCATCACCTGCTGCACCAGCTCGGAAATGATGTCGCGCGCACGCGCATGCTCGGTGCTGGATTTAGCAACCTTGCTTTGTTCGACGATCTGGTCCAGCAGGTTGTTCTCGGCAGTGGCCAGGCCACCCTTTGCGTTCAGTTGGGCCGACATCTCACTCCCCTTTCACATTCTGCTGGCCCAGTTCAGCCAGTTTCTCGGTACTTTGCAAAACCTGGTTCAGCAGGTCTTCCAGTTTGTCGTTGCCGGCCAGCTTGTTGCGCAGGTCGGCCAGCTTGTTGCGCGCTTCCAGCAGCTGGCGCAGCGGCTCGACCTGCTGCACCACGGACTCGGGACGGAAGTCGGCCATTGAGCGGAAATGCAGGTCGACGCCAAAGCGCCCCTCGCCACTCAACTCGTTCGGTACCTGGTAGGCCGCGCGTGGTTCCACGCCTTTCAGCACCTCGTCGAAATTGTCGCGATCAAGATTGACGAACTTGCGTTCCTTCAGGCGCTTCTGCTCCACTTCCGAATTGCCGCCGAAGTCGCCGACTACGCCCAGCACGAAAGGCAGCTCCTTGTTTTCGATGGCGTCGCCGATCTCTACGTCGTAGGTCATCTGGACCCGGGGCGGGCGGATTTTCTGCAGGCGCTTCTGGACGCTTTGGCTCTTGGACATGACTTCTCCTTCTTTCAACGAGGGGTTACTTCAAGGCGCCAAAGGGATCGGCGCTGGGATTGGAGGCGGTGGTTTTCGTCTTGCGTCCACCGGACTTGGCAGGCGCCGCGGCAGCCTTGGGGGCCGGCGGCACCAGCACGGTTTCGCCCAGGCTTTCGCGCAGCAGCTTGGCCAGGTCCTGCGATTCGGTGCGGATCGATCCGGACAGATTATTCTGGCGGCTCAAGTCCCCCAGCGCGCGGGTCGACAGGCGCAAGCCGCTGATGGCGATGATGCTGTTGGCCAGCTGGTCGCTCGGATCGCGCACCAGGATTTCCTGTGCGCCCATGATGGCTTCCCCATACTGCCCTGCGTCATAACGGGTTTGGGCGATGCGCACCCAGGGCTGCTTGTCTTCCGGATAGTTCTGCGCCGTTTCCTTCCACAGCGCGAGCGCCTGCTCGGTCTTGCCGGCAGCCTGCGCCTCGCTGGCCCTGGCAAGCAAGTCTTCAATCTTGGGTTTGACCGGCACCGCCGCCACCTTGGGCGGCTCCATGGTCTGGCAGGCGCTCAGCACGAGCGAAAATGCTGCGACGCACAATAAACGCAGCGGCGTGACGCTTTTCTTCATGACTAACCTCGTATGGACACGGAGATATCGAAATTGCAATTATTATGATTAGCGCAACACTATCAGAGAAAAAATATTACCTGCGCACAATTGAATCTATCCAATTCTCACACCCCTGCGCACGATAGCGCCTGTAGCTACAGGCTTTTCGCAAAAATGTTATTGTTCTTACAGTTGAAAAATGGCAATGAATAAAGAGGTCCAAAATGAGTAGCAAGGTCTTATGGGGGGAAGGACTTTTCCTGCGTCCCCAGCATTTCCAGCAGCAGGATCGCTATCACGAACATCGTGTGCATTGCAGCGTGAAAGCTGCTCATCCATTCGCCTGGGGCGTGGAACGCGTGGCCATCGACCATGAAGCGCTGGCCAGCAACCGTCTGCGATTGCTCGACCTGGCGCTGATCTTCCAGGACGGTGAACTGGTCGATGCCCCCAACAGCGATGACCTGCCGGATAGCGTGGACCTCAGCCAGTTGCAGCAGTCGCAGCACAGCGTCACCTACTACGCCGCCCTGCCCGCCTTCAAGCATTTCGGCGGCAACTTCACGCCCGCAGGACAGCCGGTGAACGGCGCGCGCTTCGCGCAGGCCAATGCCGACACACCGGATCTGTACACGCAGGCTGCGCGCGCCGAGCTGGCCTACCTGAAAAAAACGGTGCGCCTGCTGGCCGATACCGAGCCGCGCGACTCCTACGTGAGCTTTCCCTTGCTGCGCTTACGGCGTCTTGCCACCGGCGGTTTCGAACTCGACCCCACTTTCATCGCGCCAAGCGTGAGCGTACGCAGCGCGCCGCCGCTATTCCAGCAATTGCGCCGCCTGCTCGACGCCTTGCAGGCCAAAGTCAGCGCGCTGTATGGCCACCACCGTGAACCGAGCCGCAACTTCATCGAGTTCCGCAGCGGCGACATGTCCACCTTCTGGCTGCTGCACACGGCCAGCAACGCATTCGGCTCGCTGTCGCACTACTTCCATAATCCCGAACTGCATCCGGAGCGGCTGTACGAACAGCTGCTGTCGCTGGCCGGTTCGCTGATGACCTATTCGCGCAGCTGGTCGCTGGCCGATCTGCCGCCTTACCGGCACGAYGATCCCGGCCCGGCGTTCACACAGCTGCATAT
>NZ_JBFRDW010000259.1:0-7748 GCF_052113985.1 Pseudoduganella sp. RAF53_2
CTCTACGCGCACAGCCAGCAGTTCCTGGCGGCGCGGCTCGAAGGCACGGCTCAGCTTGGCCACCAGGGCCAGCGCTTCCGGCGTCAATACGCGTTCGTAACCGGGCGCAATGTCACCCTTGATTTCCATACCTGCTGGCAAAGTGATGCTCATATTATTCTCCGTGGTAGTTGGTGATGGTTTTTTCCAGTATATTGACTAATTAGATATGCAAACAAGACTAAAACGCACTTCATCTGTGCGTTTTAGTCATAAATGGGGATGTATGGGTCAGTTCAGGCAGATTTCAACTTTCGTAGAAGTAGTGAACCGAGGCAGCCTCTCAGCCGCAGCGCGCGCGGAGGGCATAGCGCCCGCCGTTATTGGGCGCAGGCTCGATGCGCTGGAGCAGCGACTGGGCGTCAAACTCCTTCAGCGTACCACGCGCAAGCTCGCTTTGACGGACGAAGGCGCGGCATTTCTGGAGGACTGTCAGCGCATTCTTTCAGAGCTCGAAAGCGCGGAAGCTGCCGTGGCCGAGCGTAGCGCGCGCGCCACGGGCCACTTGCTGATCTCCGCGCCGGCGGGCTTTGGACGCCAGCATGTGGCGCCGCTGATTCCTTCGTTTGTGGCGGAGCACCGCGAAGTGTCGGTCACGCTGAACCTGAACGACCGCGTGGTGGACATCATCGGTGAAGGTGTGGACGTGGCCATTCGCATCGCGTCGATGTCCGATTCCAACCTGGTGAGCGTGAAGCTGGCGGACAATCACCGCGCCGTGGTCGGCACACCCGCTTATCTGAAACGGCATGGCATTCCCAAAACGCTGGACGATCTGAGCAAGCACAATTGCATGGCCATCAGCAGCGAAGGCAGCCAGCGCGGCTGGACCTTCCTGAACGGCGACAAGAACGTGACTTTGAAAGTAGCGGGCAATATGAGCTGCAACGACGGCGCCGTGCTGCACGACTGGGTGCTGGCGGGGAAAGGCCTGGCCTGGCGCTCAATGTGGGAAGTGGGCGGCGACATCGAAGCGGGCCGCCTGCGCACGGTGCTTGACGAATACTCGGCGCCGGGCAACGACATCTACGCCGTCTTCGCCCAGCGCCGCCACCTGCCCCTGCGCATTCGTGCCTTCGTCGACTTCCTGCGCCACACCTACGCCCAACCGAATTATTGGGGTCAGGCGCCGAATGCAACATGAGCTTGTGTCGCGTTTAGTGCCTGACCCCAAAATGTAGGGGCGAAAAAAAATCCTCGGGTCCCGAGGATTTTTTGACGTTTAGTCCAGCTGATCTTACAGCGGTTGGATGTTCGAAGCTTGCTTACCTTTTGGGCCAGCGGTTACTTCGAAGGATACGCGTTGGTTCTCTTGCAGAGACTTGAAGCCAGTGCTTTGGATCGCCGAGAAGTGGGCGAACAGGTCTTCACCRCCTTCATCAGGGGTGATGAAACCAAAACCTTTTGCGTCATTGAACCATTTTACGATACCAGTTGCCATTACAATTCCTATTACAGTTAAAAGAGCTTTCGCTCGTGATATCGCTTGAACCCAGCAATTAGCTGAATCTAAACGATCCCGCATTATACCCAATCAGGCGTCAAAAACACGTTCCTACGAAAATAAAAGCAGTTCTGTGCAAATTCGACGCATGCAGAGCACATGTGTGTCACTATAGACAATATTCTTTGGCCCCGTTTGAGAAATATCAATCGTGCGGTCGCAAAGACAGTTGTTTGTATGACAATTGCAACAACTGCTTCACTTCTGCATCAATTCCTTCCCATTCTCTCTGGCCCGCCATCATCGCGCGCAGCATCTGTTCGACACGGCGTGCGTCGTCACCTAGCGCTTTGAAACCGAAGGAACCGGCGGAACCGGCTATCGAATGAAGTGAATGGTGCAGCTGGTCGATGTGCTGCGGAGCGGGCGTGGCGCTGGCGCAGAGGGCCAACGCATCAGCTACTGCTTGCAGGCGCTCCGGTATGCTTGCTGCATATTTGTCGCGCAACGCCTGCAGCCGGTCCTGGAATGCTGGGTCGACCGGCCTGGTAGTCATGGTTTTATTTGGTGCCGAAGATGCGGTCGCCCGCATCGCCCAGGCCCGGAATAATGTAGGCGTGGTCGTTCAGGTGGGAGTCCAGCGACGCGCAGTACATCTTCACGCCTGGATGCGCTTTCTGGAATACTTCGATGCCTTCCGGTGCCGCCACCAGCGCCAGGAAGATGATCTGGTCGTCGGATACGCCGCGCTTCTTCAACACATCCACCGCGTGCACCGCGGAATTGCCGGTCGCAACCATCGGGTCGCACAGGATGAAGGTACGGTCGACCAGGTCAGGCAGACGCACCAGGTATTCCACCGGCTGGTGGGTTTCAGGATCGCGGAACACGCCGATGTGGCCGACGCGAGCCGATGGCACCAGGTTCAGCAAGCCGTCGCTCATGCCGATGCCGGCACGCAGGATCGGCACCACAGCCAGCTTGCGGCCCGCGATCACAGGCGCGTCGATGGTCATCAGCGGGGTTTCGATTTCGCGGGTGGTCAGCGGCAGATCGCGGGTGATTTCATACCCCATCAGCAGGGTGATTTCCTTCAGCAGTTCCCGGAAAGTGCGCGTGGACGTGGCCTTGTCGCGCATGTGGCTCAGCTTGTGCTGGATCAGCGGGTGGTCGGTGATGAAGAGGTTCGGGAAGCGCGGATCTTGTTTCATGTGCTGTTTTAATAAGAATTCGGTTGGTATGCCGCATTATCCCAGCCAAGGGGAAGGCCTGTCTATGGCTCCGGCGGCAAAAACAGCTTGCCGACCTTGTGCGCCAGCTGGCGGATGCTGCCATCCTGGCTGGGCTGGTACCACTGCACGCTGTAATTCAGCGCACCAAGCAGGAGCAGCCGCGCCGACTTGGCGTCCGTTTGCAGCAGGCCCGCCGCTTCCAGCTCGGTAATCACGATTTGCCAGAGTGCGTCGTAGCGCTCCTTCTGCGCCCTCACCTGCTCCTTGTGCTCGGGACTCAGGCAGCGCCACTCATACAAGAGCACAGGAATAAAATCGTGGCCTTTGCCCAGCACCATTTCCAGATGCGCACGCGCCATCGCTTCGAATTTCTCGCGCGGCGGCAGGCTGCCGGACGCGATCTTCTCCGCTGCGGGCAGGCTGGCCAGCAGCCCTTCTTCCATCACGGCCGCCAGCAAATCCTGCTTGCTCTTGAAGTGGTAGAAGGGACTGCCGGAACGCATGCCGGCGGCATCGGCGATGTCGCGCGTGGTCGTGCCGTCGAAGCCTTTTTCGCGGAACAGGCGCGCGGCCACGCGCAGCAGCTCGCCGCGCCGGTTGGCGTCGGTGGGCGGCAAGGTGGTCATGCGTTCTCGATCAGCGCGCGCTGCAAGATCGCTTCGCATTGGATGCTCGCTGGCAGACGGCCGAAGGCGCCGCCGGGTTCGCGCTCCAGTCGCGTGGCGACAAACGCTTCGCTCACGAACGACGGCGCATGGCGCAGCAGCAGGCCGGCCTGCACTGACAGCACGATGCGTTCAGCCAGCACGCGCGCGCCGAATTCGTCGCCGTGAGCGCTGGACAGTGCGTTCAGCAGATTGTCGACGAAGCGCGTGTAGGCTGGATTGCCATGTCCCGCCTGCGCCAGTTCGGCCGCCAGTACATCGCGTGTTTGCGGCGACTTGCTCAGCGCACGCAGCATGTCCAGGCACATCACGTTGCCCGAACCTTCCCAGATCGAGTTGACCGGCAGCTCGCGGTACAGGCGCGCCAGCGTGCTTTCTTCCACATAGCCGCTGCCGCCCAGCACTTCCATCGCTTCCGCACCGAAAGCCGGACCGCGCTTGCAGATCCAGTATTTGCCGGCCGGTGTCAGCAGACGCGCCAGCATCGATTCGGCGGGATTGTCCGGATGGTCGAAACAGCGCGCCAGGCGCATGGCGAATACGGTTGCCGCTTCCGATTCCAGCGCCAGGTCAGCCAGCACGTTCTGCATCAGCGGCTGTTCGGCCAGCGGTTTGCCGAAGGCGCTACGGCGCCGCGCATGATGCAGGGCATGGGTCAGCGCGCAGCGCATGATGCCTGCGGAGCCCAGCACGCAATCGAGGCGCGTGTGGCTGCCCATTTCGAGAATGGTCGGAATGCCGCGGCCTGGCTGGCCAAGCAGCCAGCCATAAGCACCGGTGAACTCCACCTCGGATGAGGCATTGGAGCGGTTACCGACTTTGTCCTTCAGACGCTGCACGCGGATCTGATTCCGGCTGCCATCCGGCAGGAAGCGCGGCATCAGGAAACAGGACAAGCCGGCGCTGCCGCCCTCCTCGGTCTGCGCCAGTACCAGGTGCGCATCCGATTGCGGTGCGGAGAAGAAGAATTTGTGGCCGGTGATGCGAAAGACCTGTTCGCCATCGGCGCCAAACAGATCACGCGCTTCCGATGGCGGCACCGGCTCGGCGCGTGTGGTGTTGGCACGCACGTCGGAGCCGCCCTGCTTCTCCGTCATGCCCATGCCGATCAGGGCGCCGCGTTTCTGCTCGATCGGCAGCGGGCGCGGGTCGTACACGCGCGAGATGATCTTCGGCAGCCAGCGCGCAGCCAGCGACGGCGACTGCTTCAATGCCGGCACGGAGGCGTAAGTCATGGTGACCGGGCATTGCGAGCCATTTTCCACCTGCCCGAACAGGATGTAGCGCGCGGCCCGCGCCACCTGGGCGCCGTGATGCTTGCCCTCCCACGGCGAGGCGTGAGCGCCGTGCTCGACCAGCATTTCCATCAGCGTGTGCCAGGACGGGTGGAATTCCACCTCGTCGATGCGGCGGCCGTTGCTGTCGAAGTTGCGCAGCTTGGGTGGATTCTCGTTGGCCTGGCGCGCCAGATCCAGCACGTCCGAGCTGCCCAGATCGGCGCCTAATTCCATCAGAGAGGCCATGGCCGAACCGCCGCCTTCACGCTCCAGCGCCTCGCGCAGCGCCACGTCGCAGGTGAACAGGTTCACATTTTCAAACGGCCGGACCTGGTTGAACACTTCATGGGTATCAAAACGGTTCATTGCGTCCCCTTGTGATTAGTCTCCCTGATCTGAAGGCTAGCCCATGCACTACCACAAAGCAAGCAGTTGCTTGGTGCAATTAATTCCACATGGAAATAAATTCAATTTAAAAGAGGAGTTTTACCGGTATGGGACAACAATTTCCTCAAAACATTGGTCGATATTGTTTTTTTTCATGTAATTAATGGGCGTTAAGTGTTACATTTCTTTCTGGTTTGTACCTCAGCGAAAGAATAGAGCGCAACAATGCTTTCCAGCTCACCGTCAGTACCTTTGCAACAGCCCCGACAGGACATGGACTTTGTCCTGGAAGAGGCTGGCGACATCGTCTTTCGTCTTAATATGCTGGGCCAGATCCTGTTCGCCAATCGCCGCAGTGCCGGTCTGTTTGGCCGGGGCAAGGAGCTCGATGGCCAGCCGATCCTCTCCCTGATTTCCGACCTGGACCAGGCCGCGATGAAGTCCACGATGGCCGAGTCTGTCCTGGCCAAAGGCGCGGTACGGGTCGAAGTGCGCCTGAAGTCCCCCGAGCGTGACATTTGGTATGAACTACGTATTTCGGTCTATCCGAATGCCGCCCGTGCCTACGAGGTACTGGTAGTCGGTCGCGACATGACCGACCAGCACGCCACCGAAGAGCGCCTGCGCCATATGGCGACCCATGATGCGCTGACCGAGCTGCCGAACCGCCTGCTGCTGTCCGACCGTATCCGCATGACCATCGCCCAGGCCCGCCGCTCCGGCCAGGGCTTTGCCGTGGCCACCATTGGCCTGGACAGTTTCAAGAAGGTGAACGATGGCCTTGGCCATCCGATTGGCGACGCCGTGCTGCGCATGGCTGCGCAGCGCCTGCGCAAGACCCTGCGCGACAGCGATACCCTGGCCCGCGTCGGCGGCGATGAATTCGTGGCCGTGCTGCCCGGCACTTATAACGAAGCCCAGATCAAGCTGGTGACCGGCCGCCTGCTGGCCACGCTGCAATCGCCCTTTGAAGTAGATCAACATACTATATATGTCGGCGCTTCCGTCGGCGTGTCCGTTTATCCCCAGCACGCCGAAGATGAAGTGCRTCTGGTGGCGATGGCCGACGCGGCCATGTCGCGCGCCAAGGAAACCGGCAAAGCCCGCTGTATCGTGTACAGCCCGCGCCACGGCGGTCCGCCGGAACACGATATTTCGCTGGAAGCGGCCATGTTCCAGGCTGTGCGCGAGGGCGAATTCCTGCTGTATTACCAGCCTATCGTGAACGCCCGCACCCGCGAAATCGAGGGTTTCGAAACACTGATGCGCTGGAAACACCCGTCTCTCGGCATGGTGCCGCCTGCCCGTTTTGTGCCAATTGCGGAAACTAATGGCTTAATTAATCTGCTCGGCGCCTGGGCGCTGAAATCGGCTTGCGTACAATTAAAGCAGTTTGAGGAAGTTGCCAAGCGGCCACTTTATATTTCTGTTAATATTAGTCCACGGCAATTCCGAAACGATAAATTCCTCGATGTGCTCGACGACGCAATTTCTTTCTCTGGCCTGCCAGGCGAAAAACTCGTGCTTGAAATTACTGAAGGCACGCTGATGATCGACCCGGTCCACGCCGAAACGATTTTGAGCAAAATGGCTGACCGCAAGGCCCGTATCGCCATCGACGATTTCGGCACCGGCTATTCCTCGCTGGCTTATCTGAAGCGCTTCCCGATTTCGGTACTGAAGATCGATCGCACCTTTATCCGCGACCTGCCTGCGTCCGAAAAAGACGCGGCGATCTGCAACGCCGTGCTGGATCTGGCCAAACACCTGGATCTGTCCGTGGTGGCGGAAGGCGTGGAAACCGAAGAACAATACGCGCACATCGAACAGCGTGGCTGCCAATACATCCAGGGCTACCTGACCGGCAAGCCGATGGCTGCCCACACCGCACTGGCGGCACTGAAAGAGCGCACCTACGCCTCGCTTATGCCCGGCGAACATACCCAGGTGGTGCAATGAGCGAACTGGCCCACGGCCCGCTGGGCGAACAGACCTTGTCCCTGATGTGGGAGCGCACGCGCCTGCAAGGCGATATGCCCGGTTTCGCCAAAGCCATCACCTCCATCCTCGGCGCCATGCGCGGCGAGGATGAATCCGAATTCGATATGGCGCGCACGGTGCTGTCCGATCCTGTGCTGACGCAGAAAGTGCTGCGCCTCGCGAACAGCGGCATGTATTCGGCTTTCGGCCAGCATGTGAACACGGTCAGCAAGGCCGTGCTGGTGCTKGGCACCGACGCCATCGGCCATCTCGCGCTGGGCCTGAAACTGATCGAAGAATTGTCCGTGGCATCGCCGGATTCCAGCCTGGCGCACGTCGAAATGGAAAAAGCCGTACTGGCCGGCATCGTGGCGCGCGAAGTGTCGACTACTGCGGAAAGCCGCCACGCTGAAGAAGCCGTGGTGTGCTCCATGCTGCAGACGCTGGGCCGCATGATGGTCACCTTCTACATGCCGGAGCGCTGGACCGAGATGCAGCGCCGCGCCGGCGTTGGCAAGGAAGATGCCGCGGCCGACGAACTGCTGGGCATTTCGCTGCAGGATATCGGCCGTGCCGCCGCCCAGCACTGGGGCCTGCCGACCAATCTGTTGTCCGGCATGCGTACGGTGGAGCCACCGGAGCCGGGCGAACCGGTGAGCCACGAAGACTGGATTGCCGGCGTGTCCACCATGTCCTGCATCTGCGCAGGCGCGCTGTGGCACGA
>NZ_JBFRDW010000260.1:0-7734 GCF_052113985.1 Pseudoduganella sp. RAF53_2
GTGGCTGGCAGGACAGCGCCAGGAACGCTGACGTCGGCGGCTACCGGCTGCGTGCCGAGGCTCAGTGCGCCCGGCTTCACACCTTCGGCCGGCGGRCCAGCCTGGGCCGCGCCGCCGATCGCCATCAGGCGCGCGGTGGACTCTTGCGGCGAGTAGCACAGGCCCTTATCCGAGCAGCCCTGGCCGGTGGACACCAGGGTGAACGGACCGGCGGCCTGCACCGGAATCAGGATCGTCACACTGTGACGGTAGGTTTCGACATTCTTGTTGAAGGTCTCGTCGAACTTGACCTTGCCGGGCGGGATCTGGGGCGCACCGAGCGTGGCGCCATCCGCTCGGAAGGCAAAGCGCTCGCGGTACATGTAATACCCTTCCGCGATGTCGTAGGTGACGGAGATGGTCTTGCCATCCACCACCTTGGCCGAAAATTTAAAGGCGACAGCGGGGTCGAGGAAGTCGTCTTCCGCACGCGCCGGGTTGGCGAACAGCGTGAAGAACAGGAGCACGGCGGATAGCAGTGCCAGCAATCGGGAGTGGGAACGCAGCATGGATTCGGGACAAATGGATGAACAACAACGCAGGCAAATAGTACACCCATGCATGCTTTTCCGTGCGCATATAAAAAAAGCCGGGCAATGCCCGGCTTCTTAATCAACCAGCTGACATTACTCAGCGGTTGGTGCCTCTTCAGCGGTGGTGATCTCTGGACGATCAACCAGCTCAACGAACGCCATAGGAGCGTTGTCGCCATGACGGAAACCCATTTTCAGGATACGCAGGTAGCCGCCGTTGCGGTTTGCGTAACGTGGGCCCAGTTCAGCGAACAGCTTCAGAACCATCTCGCGGTCGCGCAGACGGGAGAAAGCCAGACGCTTGTTGGCCAGGGTGTCGGTCTTGCCCAGGGTCAGGATCGGTTCCACAACGCGACGCAGTTCTTTTGCTTTCGGCAGGGTGGTCTTGATCGCTTCGTGCTTCAGCAGCGAAACAGTCATGTTGCGCAGCATAGCCAGACGGTGGGAGGAGGTACGGTTCAGTTTACGAAGGCCGTGACGGTGACGCATAGTGCTTCCTTTCGATAATGTTTAAATCCGAGATCTTCGATCGCTCAGGCACAAGGCGAGAGCGCGGTCCGGTTAGAGTGAAAACGCCCGGCGCAACACGCGCCGGGCGGGTACAGCAAATTACTTCTCCAGGCCGGCAGGCGGCCAGTTTTCCAGCTTCATGCCCAGGGTCAGACCGCGCGATGCCAGAACTTCCTTGATCTCGTTCAGCGACTTGCGGCCCAGGTTCGGGGTCTTCAGCAGTTCGTTTTCGGTGCGCTGGATCAGATCGCCGATGTAGTAGATGTTTTCGGCTTTCAGGCAGTTCGCGGAGCGAACGGTCAGTTCCAGGTCGTCCACTGGACGCAGCAGGATCGGATCGACCAGCGGAGCGCGGGATGGCGCTTCGGCGGCGGTCTCGGTGCCTTCCAGGGCGGCGAACACGTTCAGCTGGTCAACCAGCACGCGGGCCGATTGGCGGATCGCTTCTTCCGGGGTGATCACGCCATTGGTTTCAATGTTGATGATCAGCTTGTCCAGGTCGGTACGCTGTTCCACACGGGCCGATTCCACGGCGTAGGAAACGCGGCGCACTGGGGAGAACGATGCGTCCAGAATGATGCGGCCGATGGTCTTGTTGGTGTCTTCCGACAGACGGCGCACGTTACCTGGCACATAACCACGGCCTTTTTCGACCTTGATCTGCATGTCCAGCTTGCCGCCGGCGGTCAGGTGAGCGATCACGTGATCCGGGTTGATCAGTTCAACGTCGTGCGGCAGATCGATGTCCGAAGCCAGCACGGCGCCTTCGCCTTCCTTCTTCAGGGTCAGGGTCACGGAGTCACGGTTGTGCACCTTGAACACGACGCCCTTCAGGTTCAGCAGCAGGTCAACCACGTCTTCCTGCACACCGTCCAGCGAGGAATACTCGTGAACGACGCCAGCGATGGTCACTTCGGTCGGCGCGTAGCCGATCATCGAKGACAGCAGCACGCGGCGCAGTGCATTGCCCAGAGTGTGGCCGTAGCCGCGCTCGAACGGCTCCATCACGACTTTGGCGTGACCGTGGCCCAGGGCTTCAACGTCGATAATACGTGGTTTCAACAAGCTATTTTGCATGGATAAATGTCCTTTTCATTACCCTCGGCTCGTTACACCGATAAGGCTGATGGCATTGTTTAAATGGTAAAACGGCGGGTCAATGACCCGCCCTACGGCGCAACCCAAACAGCAGGGTCAGACCCCAGGGTCTGACCCGAAGCTCGGGTTTGATTCAACGATTAACGCGAATACAGTTCGACGATCAGCGCTTCGTTCACGTCAGCAGCGATTTCATTACGCTCTGGCAGGGACTTGAAGGTGCCTTCCATCTTCTTGGAATCGACCGACACCCAAGCTGGCATGCCAACTTGTTCAGCCAGCGACAGCGCTTCAACGAT
Organism: Pseudoduganella sp. RAF53_2; assembly: GCF_052113985.1. Classification (NCBI taxonomy): domain Bacteria; kingdom Pseudomonadati; phylum Pseudomonadota; class Betaproteobacteria; order Burkholderiales; family Oxalobacteraceae; genus Pseudoduganella; species Pseudoduganella sp. RAF53_2. The sequence continues at coordinate 2,480 of NZ_JBFRDW010000260.1, forward strand.
ACGGGTCTGCTTCTTGGACTTTTCGCGCACAGCGATCACGTCGCCGGTCTTCACAACGTAGGAAGGGATGTTCACGACGTTGCCGTTCACGGTGAAGGCCTTGTGGGAGACCAGCTGGCGTGCTTCAGCGCGGGTGGAGCCGAAGCCCATGCGGTAAGCTACGTTGTCCAGGCGGGTTTCCAGCAGGGACAGCAGGGTTTCACCGGTGTTGCCCTTGCGGCGGGACGCTTCAGCGAAGTAGCGGCGGAACTGACGCTCCAGCACGCCGTAGATACGCTTCACTTTTTGCTTTTCGCGCAGCTGGTTGCCGTAGTCGGAGGTGCGGGCACCCGACTTGACGCCGTGCTGGCCTGGCTTCACGTCCAGTTTGCACTTGGAATCCAGCGAGCGGCGGGCGCTCTTCAGGAACAGGTCGGTGCCTTCACGGCGGGCGAGTTTTGCTTTAGGTCCGATATAACGTGCCACGGTAGTTTTCCTTAAATATTTAAATGACGCCCCAGCCGCATCGGAGTGCGGTTAGGCGCTAGCCTGGCTCACTGTCAGCACAGGCGGTGGCTCAACAGCCATTCCCGGCAAGCCGGAAAGGCGAAAATAGCCGGACAGTATAACCGTTTCCGGTTCACTGTTCCAGCGATTTCCTTCAGGGACGGTGACCGGTGCACACCGCACCGGCCATGGTCTTGCTGATTCTTAGATACGACGACGCTTTGGAGGACGGCAGCCGTTGTGCGGCACTGGGGTCACGTCCTGGATCTCGGTGATCTTGATGCCCAGGTTGTTCAGTGCACGAACAGCGGATTCGCGGCCAGGACCAGGGCCCTTGATGCGAACTTCCAGGTTCTTCACGCCGCATTCCTGCGCCACTTTACCAGCGGCTTCAGCAGCAACCTGCGCTGCGAACGGGGTCGACTTACGCGAACCCTTGAAGCCAGCACCACCGGAAGTCGCCCACGACAGAGCGTTGCCCTGACGGTCGGTGATGGTGATGATGGTGTTGTTGAAGGAAGCGTGAACGTGAGCGATACCTTCAGCGACGTTCTTTTTAACTTTCTTACGAACGCGAGCTGCTGCTGCGCTGCTTTGTTGCTTAGCCATAATAGTTCCCTAGATTATTTCTTCAGCGATTGAGCGGCCTTACGCGGGCCCTTACGGGTACGCGCGTTGGTGCGGGTGCGCTGACCGCGGACCGGCAGGCCCTTACGGTGACGCAGACCGCGGTAGCAGCCCAGGTCCATCAGACGCTTGATGTTCATCGACAGTTCGCGGCGCAGATCGCCTTCTACTACGAACTTACCGATTTCATCACGCAGCTTTTCCAGCTCGCTGTCGTCCAGGTCCTTGACCTTCTTGTTGGTTGCAACGCCGGTCTGGGCGCAGATGAACTGCGCACGAGGACGGCCAATACCGTAAATCTCGGTCAGGCCGATAACGGTGTGCTTATGATTTGGGATGTTAACCCCTGCAATACGTGCCATTCGTTATTCCTCGAACTGATTAACCTTGACGCTGCTTGTGACGCGGTTCGACGCAGATGACGCGAACGATGCCCTTGCGCTTGATGATCTTGCAGTTGCGGCAGATCCGCTTAACTGAAGCGTTAACTTTCATGATTGCACTCTCTATGGTTCGATTTTCTAAAATTACTTGGTCCGGAACACAATACGAGCCCGGGACAGGTCATACGGCGTCAATTCAACCGTGACCTTGTCGCCAGGGAGAATGCGGATGTAGTTCATGCGCATTTTACCCGAAATGTGGCCGAGTACCACGTGTCCGTTTTCCAGCTTTACTCGAAATGTTGCATTCGGCAGATTCTCAAGAATCTCGCCCTGCATCTGTATAACGTCGTCTTTTGCCATTTATCGCGTCGGAATTCCGCCCTTGAAGTTAGCTTTGCGCAGCAGCGATTCATATTGCTGAGACATCACATAATTTTGCACTTGCGCCATGAAGTCCATGGTCACAACCACAATAATCAACAGGGAGGTGCCACCGAAATAGAACGGCACTTTCCACTGGGCTTGCATGAATTCCGGCAACAAGCACACGATGGTGATGTAGACGGCGCCCGCCAGGGTCAATCGGGTCAGGATCTTGTCGATGTAACGGGCTGTCTGCTCACCGGGACGAATCCCTGGCACAAAGGCCCCGCTCTTCTTCAAGTTATCCGCAGTCTCCTTGCTGTTAAACACCAGAGCGGTGTAGAAGAAGCAGAAGAACACGATTGCCACGGCGTACAACAGAGCATGGATCGGCTCACCAGGAGCCATCGATGCAGCCAGATCTTTCAGGAACCGCACCACCGGATTCGATGGGTCGGCGCCTTTCGAAAACCAGTCCACGATGGTAGCCGGGAACAAGATAATCGACGAAGCGAAGATCGGCGGGATCACGCCGGCCATATTCAGCTTGAGCGGCAAGTGACTGGTTTGGCCACCGTAGATCTTGTTACCGACCTGACGTTTGGCGTAGTTCACCAGAATCTTGCGCTGGCCGCGTTCCACGAACACCACGGCATAGGTCACAAATGCAACCAGGGCCACGATGACGATTGCCGAGAAGGCGCCGATGGTGCCCGTCGATACCTGGGTGAACAAGCCGCCCAGGGCATTCGGCAGGCCGGCAGCAATACCGGCGAAGATGATGATCGAGATGCCGTTACCCAAGCCACGCTCGGTAATCTGCTCGCCCAACCACATCAGGAACATGGTACCAGTCAGCAACGTCACAATCGTGACGAAGCGGAAGCCCAAACCAGGGTCCAGTACCAGGCCGGGCTGAGCTTCCAGCGCGACTGCGATACCGAAGGCCTGGAACAGCGCCAGGAACACTGTGGCATAGCGGGTGTACTGGGTAATCTTGCGACGCCCCGATTCACCTTCTTTTTTCAGCGCTTCCATCTGCGGCACGACGATCGACACCAATTGCATGATGATCGACGCCGAGATGTAAGGCGTAATGCCCAGTGCAAACACCGTGAAGCGCGACAGGGCACCACCCGAGAACATGTTGAACATGCCCAGGATGCCGCCTTCTTGCGACTTGAACAGTGCTGCCAGCTGTACCGGATCCACGCCGGGAACGGGGATATGAGCCCCGATCCGGTACACTACCAGAGCGCCCAGCAAAAACCACAGCCGGTTCCAGGGGAAGCCGGCGGCGGCACTTTTAGCAAGCTGTTGGTTCGTTGCCAATTTTCGCTCCGATCAAGCCAGCGGGACTCAGGCTACCGAGCCGCCGGCTGCTTCGATTGCGGCTTTCGCGCCAGCGGTCACCTTCAGGCCCTTGAGGGTCACTGCTTTGGTGATTTCGCCGGAAGCGATAACGCGCACGTCACGTGCCAGGACATTCAGCACACCCGCCTGCTTCAGCACCAGCAGGTCCACTTCGGACACTGCCAGGGCGTTCAGTTCGGACAGACGTACTTCAGCCTTGAAAGTAGCATTCAGCGATTTGAAGCCACGCTTCGGCAGACGACGCTGCAGAGGCATCTGACCGCCTTCGAAACCGACTTTGTGGAAGCCGCCCGAACGCGATTTCTGACCTTTGTGACCACGGCCAGCGGTTTTACCCAGGCCGGAGCCGATACCGCGGCCTACGCGACGCTTAGCGTGCTTCGCGCCTTCTGCCGGTTGAATGGTATTCAATTCCATTAGTTTCTCCTGATCGTAAGGGGTGCTTACGACACGACTTTGACGAGGTAGGCGACCTTGGTGATCATGCCGCGCACAGCAGGGGTGTCCTGCAGTTCACGCACGGAGTTCACACGGCGCAGGCCCAGGCCGCGCACGGTGGCACGGTGGTCCTGACGGGTGCCGATCAGGCCCTTCACCAGTTTTACTTTAATAGTGCTCATGAAGTTCCCCTTAAGCCAGGATGTCTTCAACCGACTTACCGCGCTTGGCGGCGATTTCGGCTGGAGTGCTCATTTTCGACAGGCCGTCCAGGGTGGCGCGCACCAGGTTGTACGGGTTGTTCGAACCGGTGGATTTCGCCACCACGTCGGTCACGCCCATCACCTCGAAGATAGCGCGCATGGCGCCACCAGCGATCACGCCAGTACCAGGCTTGGCCGGGGACATCATGACGCGCGAGGCGCCGTGACGGCCGGTAACGGTGTGCTGCAGGGTACCGTTCTTCAGAGGCACCTTGATCAGGTTGCGGCGGGCTTCTTCCATTGCCTTCTGCACACCGACCGGTACTTCCTTCGACTTGCCCTTGCCCATGCCGATGCGGCCATCGCCGTCACCTACCACGGTCAGCGCGGCGAAGCCCATGATGCGACCACCCTTGACCACTTTGGTCACGCGGTTGATCGCGATCATTTTTTCGCGCATGCCATCATCCGGCTTATCGGATGCCATTTTTGCTTGCATTTTTGCCATGATCGTACCCTTAGAACTTCAGGCCAGCTTCACGCGCGGCTTCCGCCAGCGCCTTGATGCGGCCGTGGTAACGGAAACCGGAGCGGTCGAAGGCGACTTCGGTGATGCCCGCTTTCAGTGCTTTTTCTGCGACGCGCTTGCCAACCAGTGCGGCAGCGGCGGCGTTGCCACCCTTGCCAGACTTGCCAGCCAGCTCGGCGCGCACTTCCGCTTCCACGGTCGAGGCCGAAACCAGAACTTTGGCGTCCGGGCTGATCAGGTTCGCGTAAATGTGCAGGTTGGTGCGGTGCACCGACAGGCGGTTCACTTTCAGTTGCGCGATCTTGATGCGAGTTTGACGTCCGCGGCGCAGACGAGATTCTTTTTTGTCCATCGTCAGCCCCTAATTACTTCTTCTTGGTTTCTTTGAGCTTAACCACTTCGTCCACATAGCGGACACCCTTGCCCTTGTAAGGCTCAGGGGAGCGGTAAGCACGAACTTCAGCAGCCACTTGGCCAACCTTCTGGCGATCAACACCGGTGATCACGATTTCGGTTGGGGTCGGGGTTGCCACCTTGATGCCGGCAGGCATGTCGTGTACGACTGGGTGCGAGAAGCCCAGGGACAGATTCAGCTTGTCGCCTTGCGCCTGGGCCTTGTAGCCCACGCCCACCAGGGACAGCTTCTTCTCGAAGCCCTTGGTCACACCGGTAACCATGTTGTTCACCAGGGCACGCAGGGTGCCGGACATGGCGTTCGATTCACGGCTGTCGTTGACCACGTCGAAGGTCAGGGTGCCAGCATTGTTTTCAACTTTAACCAGGCCGTTCAGGCTCTGGGTCAGGGTGCCCAGCGGGCCCTTGACGGTGATCGCTTGCGCGGAGATGGCG
>NZ_JBFRDW010000261.1:0-7726 GCF_052113985.1 Pseudoduganella sp. RAF53_2
TAAAAAGCGTTTTAACCGGCTCCCTCCAGACGAAGCCGGTTTTTTTTTGCGGCGTCAGATCTGATCCCCGCGGGGAATGAGGATATGATGCCTCGATCATTTCAAGAGGATTGTCATGATCGATTTTTATACCGCCGCCACGCCGAATGGCCATAAGATTTCCATTGCTCTGGAGGAGCTGGAATTACCGTATAACATGAAAGTCCTGGACCTTGGCGCCAATGAGCAGAAACAGGGCTGGTACACCGCCATTAATCCGAACGGCCGCATCCCGGCCATTGTGGACCGCGCCAATGATGACTTCGCCGTATTCGAATCCGGCGCGATTCTGATCTATCTGGCCGAGAAAACCGGCAGGCTGATGCCCGCCGATCCCAAGGGCCGTTCGCTGGTGCTGCAATGGCTGATGTTCCAGATGGGCGGTATCGGCCCGATGATGGGACAGGCCAACGTCTTCTACCGCTACTTCCCCGAAAAGCTGCAGCCCGCCATTGACCGTTATCAGGGCGAAGCGCGCCGCCTGTTCCGGGTGCTCGATCATCGGCTGGCCGATAACGAATATCTCGCCAGCGGGTATTCGATCGCGGACATCGCCAACTGGGCCTGGGTGCGCACGCATCGCTGGTCCGGCGTGGAGACGGAAGGCTTGCCGCATCTGCAGCGCTGGATCAGGCAGATCCGCGAACGGCCCGCCGTACAGCGCGGCATCGAGCTGCCGCCGTCGAATGTCCTGGGGCGCGAAGACAGTGCCGAAAAAGCCGAGCAATTTGCAGCCGAAGCGCGCAAAATGCTGGAAACCGGGCAGTCCCGCTGATCAGGAGTTTGCATGAAACTGTACATGGCGCCGCGTGCGCCCAATCCGCGCCGCGTGGCCATGTTCCTGGCCGAGAAGGGCATGCAGATCGAGCAAGTCATGATCGATCTTGGCAAGGGCGAGCATCGCAGCGATGAGTACCTGGCCCGCAATCCCTTCGGCCGCGTGCCCGCGCTGGAGCTGGACGACGGCCGCATCCTGTGCGARACGCGCGCCATCTGCTCGTATATCGAGGGCTTGCAGCCGGAGCCCAACCTGATGGGCGAGGATTTCGAGGAGCGCGCTTTCATCGAGATGGCGGACCGCCGCATCGAGCTGCACCTGTTCCTCATCGCGAGCAATAGCATCCGCCATTCGCATCCTGGTCTTGCGCCGCTGGAGCAGCCGCAATTCCCTGACTTCGGCGCGTCGCAGGGCGAGAAATTCCGCGACGCCGCGCGCTGGCTGGATGGCGTATTGGCCAAGCAGGAATTCGTCGCTGGTCAGCGCTTCACGATTGCCGATATCACGGCCTTCTGCGCCCACGAGTTCGCGCGCGGCCTGATGAAGTTTCGCGCCGGTGCTGAAGGCATGCCGCATCTGCAGGCCTGGCGCGACCGCATCCTTGAGCGCCCCAGCGCCAAGGCCGGCGCTTAAATGGGAACGCAACACATTTGCGGCGCTTAAGTTCTAGGCGCGGCTGCGCAGGCGGCCCACAATCCCGGTCGGGAAGAAGTAAATCGCCAGCACGAACAGGATGCCCAGCCACAGCAGCCAGCGGTCCGGATGCAGGGCCGCTTGCAGCAGCGGTACGCCCGATAACGCTTCGGATGCTTGCCCCATCAGGCCTTTGAGATAGTTCTGCGCCAGAATGAACAGCACCGCGCCCAGCACGGCGCCATACATCGTGCCCATGCCGCCGATGACGACGATCAGCAGGATATCAGTCATGACTTCGAAGCCCAGCATGGTCTTCGGTCCCACATAGCGCAGCCACAGCGCCATCAGCGCGCCCGCCAGCGCTGCGGCCAATGCGCCGATCACATTGGCCCAAATGCGATACACGACGGTGCGGTAGCCCAGCGCCTCGGCGCGGAATTCGTTTTCGCGGATCGCTTGCAGCACGCGGCCGAACGGCGAATTCACCACGCGCAGCAGTGCGAGGAACAGCAGCACGCAGCCAAAGAAGACGATGTAGTAGGTCACCAGCTTGCCGTCCAGGGAGCGGCCGAACCATTCGCCATCCGCCAGCTGGAAACCGGGCGACAGCAGTTCGGGCACGCTGAAGGTCTTGCCGTCTTCGCCGCCGGTCCAGTCGGACAGTTGGGAAGCCAGCACGGCAAAGGCCGACGCCACAGCCAGCGTGATCATGGCGTAGAAGATGGCGCGCACGCGCAGGGCGAACAGGCCGATGAGCAGAGCCAGCACCAGCGCCACCGCCAGCGCAATGAGCAGCCCAAGCGCCATGCTGCCCCAGCCTGCATTTTCACCCGATAGCCCAAGTCCCACACCGTAGGCGCCGATACCGAAGAACATGGTATGGGCGAAGGATACGATGCCCGTGTAGCCAAGCAGCAGGTCATACGATGCGACCAGCACGATATACACGCAGATCGTCGCCGCCGTATTGAGCGGGCGCGCGCCGCTGGTCAGGAACGGCGCCAACGCAAGGCCAAGCACGGACAGCACCAGCAGTGCGCCCAGCACGCGGCTGCGCGGCAGGTCGCCGGACAGGATGGAATGCAGCATCTTATTTCCTCATCAGGCCAGCRGGTCGCCATAGCAGGACGGCGATCATCAGCACGATATGGGACACCAGCGCCAGTTTCGGCGCCAGGAAGCCCGTGTAATTGGTGGCCAGCGCCATCAGCAGCGCGCCGATAAAGCAGCCCGTGACCGAACCCAGGCCGCCGATGATGATGGTGATGAAGACCATCACGATCACTTCGGCTCCCATTGATGCGGTAATGGTTTCCTTGTACAGCCCCCACATCACGCCGCCCAGACCGGCCAGCGCGGAACCGGCCGCAAACACCGCGACGAACAGGCGGCGAATGCGGTAGCCTAGTGCTTCCACCATTTCGCCGTTCTCGACGCCGGCGCGGATCAGCAGGCCGAGCTTGGTGCGGTTCAGCGTAAGCACCAGCGCGATGAACACGGCCAGTCCCACGACAACGGCCAGCAGCCGATATTTTTCGATCGCGAAATCACCCATCAGCACCGCGCCACGCAGGGCGGCGGGCAGCGGCATGGCTTGCTGTTCCGGTCCCCACAGCACGCCAATCAGCTGTTCGACCACGATCATGCCGCCCATCGTGACGAGGATTTGCTTCAGGTGCTGCCCGTACACTGGCATCACGATCACGCGCTCGAACAGCCAGCCGAGTAGGGCGGTCACGAGCATCGCCAGCAGAATGGCGAGGCCCAGCGCGCCGAGGTTCATGGCCAGCGAATCCGCTTCCAGCCAGCCGCGCATCGGCACGAGCACCAGTGTGGCAGCGAAAGCGCCAACGGAAACGAAGGCGCCATGTCCGAAATTCAGCACGTCCATCAAGCCGAAAACCAGGGTCAGGCCGCTGGACATAATGAAGATCATCATGCCCATCGCCAGCCCCGCCACCGTCAGCGTGGCCCAGGTAGGCAGGCTGCCGACGAAGGGGAGCGTGGCCAGCATCAGGGCCGGGACCAGCAACAGCGGCGCAATATCGCGCGGAACGGCAGGCAAACTCGTATCGTTCACAGTGGCTCCTTATTGGTGTGCGTCGAGCGCCAGGCCAAGCAGGCGTTCCTGCATGGCGCGGTCCTCGGCCAGTTCGGCCATCGCCCCCGCGTGGACGATGCGGCCGTCATCCATCACGGCCACGCTATCGCCCAGGCGGCGCACGAAGTTGAAGTTCTGCTCGACCAGCAGCACCGTAGTGTTGCTGTCCTTGAGCTGGCGGAAAGCGTCGGCCAGGCYCTGAATGATGGCGGGAGCCAATCCCTTGGTCGGCTCGTCAATCAGCAGCAGTTCGCGCGGTTCGATGATGGCGCGGGCGATGGCCACCATCTGCTTCTGGCCTCCGGAGAGATTACCGGCCGGGTAGTTCCAGAACTTCTTCAGCGCGGGAAAGAAGCCGAAGATCCATTCCAGGCGCGCCGTATCCATTGGTCCGCTGCGCGCAGCGAGGTAGAGGTTTTCCCGAACGGTCAGCGCGGAAAACACTGCCATCGATTCGGGCACGTAGGCGATGCCGCTTTGCGCGATGCCCGGCGTAGGCAGGCCGCCGATGTCGAGGCCCTTGAACTGTACCTTGCCGGCGCTGGGCTTCCACAGGCCCATGATGGTGCGCAAGGTGGTGCTCTTGCCTGCGCCGTTGCGGCCCAGAAGAACGGTCAGCCCGCCGCGCGGCACAGCCAGGTCCACGCCTTGCAGGATGTGGTATTCGCCGATATGGGTATGCACGCCGGAGAGCGTGAGCAGTGCGTCAGTCATGGATTGCAGTTCCGAGATAAGCTTCCTGCACGATGGACGACGACATCACGGCGGCAGGTTCGCCGTCCGCGACCAGCGCGCCGTTGTGCAGCACGATGATGCGGTCGGCCAGCGAGCGCACCACGTCCATCTTGTGCTCCACCAGCAGCACGGCCTTGTTGCGCGCTTCCTTCACCTGGCGGATCAGGTCCAGCACCACCGGCACTTCGTCCACGCTCATGCCGGCCGTAGGCTCATCGAACATCATCACATCCGGTTCCAGTGCCAGCATGATGGCCACTTCCAGCTTGCGCTTGTCGCCGTGGGGCAGGGCGGCGACGGCCGTGTCGCGCCGGGCCGCCATATTCACCCGTTCCAGATAATGGTCGGCACGTTCGATCAGTTCGCGGTGCGCGGACCAGACTGACCACAGCTTCATGCCCGCCCTGGCGTGCGCCTGCACCGCGAGCCGCACGTTCTCGTGCACGCTCAGATGGGGGAACAGATTCGTCAGCTGAAAACCGCGGCCAATGCCCAGCGCCGTGCGGCGCGCGGGTCCATGGYGCGTGATGTCTTCACCGCGCAGCAGCACCTGCCCGCTGGTCGCAGGCAACTGGCCGGACATCAGATTGAAATAAGTCGTCTTGCCGGCGCCATTGGGGCCGACGATCACGGTCAGCTGGCCGGCATGGAATTCAGCGGTGACGTTATCCACCGCCACATGCCCGCCAAAACGGATCGTCAGCCCGCGCGTGGCGAGCAGGGGATGCTGAACTGCCATCGATCAGCGCTTGTTCTTGATCGGCAGCGGCAGCTCGGAGGCCGGGATCTCGCGCACCAGTTCCAGCAGATCCCATTCGTTCTTCTGGTCCTTCTTGATGCGGAAGTGGTACATCGGCTGCAAGGCCTGGTGATCCTCTTTGCGGAAGGTCATTTTGCCCTTCGGCGTGTCGAAGTCCATGCCTTCCATGGTTGCGATCAGTTTTTCCGTGTTGCCTCCGCCTGCTTTTTGCAGAGCGGTGACGACGGCGCTGGCTGCGCTGAAGCCGCCGGCGGTGAACATATCAGGCGGTGCCTTGAAGCGCTTCATGTGTTCGGCCACCAGCCAGTCGTTCATCTTGTTTTTCGGGAAGCCGTAGTAGTAATAGATGGTGCCTTCCGTCCCCGCGTAGGCCTTCCAGGTTTTCAGCACCGGCAGGATATTGCCGCCGGGGGCGAGCGCAATGCCGTAGCGCTCCGGTTTCATGTCGGCGATCTTGTTCAGCGGGTTAGGGCCGGCCCAGGCAATGGCCAGCACGCGCGGCTGCGGCTTGTCCTTCAGCGCGTCGAACAGGCGCTGGGCTGGCGCGGTGAAGTCGGTGGCGTTTTGTGGCGCGTATTCTTCGTGCACGATCTGCGCCTTGCTGCCGGTGGCGGTCAGTGCTTCGCGCGCGGCTTTCACCGCATCCTTGCCGAAAGCGTAGTCCTGCGCCAGGAAGCCCACGCTGCCGACCTTGAAGGTGGTGGCGGCGGCAAGGCCGTCCTGCATCGAACTGCGCGCGGTGCGGAAGATGTAGCGGTTCCATTTTTCGCCTGTGATGGCATCGGCCACCGCTGGCTCCACGATCAGCACTTTCTTGTATTCGGCGGCGACCGGCAGCATGGYGATGGCGGAGCCGGAAGACGAGGTGCCGACTGCGATGTCGGCCTTATCGTCGCCATAGGCCTCGGCCAGCATGGCGCGGCCCAGGTCCGGCTTGCTCTGGTCGTCCTTCACGATGACCTTCAGCTTGCGGCCGTTGATTTCCATCTTGCCGCCGGTGAGATATTCGAGGCCCATCATGAAGCCGGTCTCGGTCTCTTTGGCGTAAGGCTCCAGCATGCCGGTCTTGCCGGTGATGAGCGCGACTTTCAGTTCCTGTGCGCCGCCGAGCATTGGTGCCAGCGCAAGCGCGAGCGGGATAAGCTTTTTCATTCAGTCTCCTTGATTATTTTTGTACCTAATATAGTTCAATCCACGTTCGCGAGGAAGGCGCGCAGCGCTTCCTGCGCCGCGGGTTCGCTCAGCATCGGCGCGTGGCCGACGCCGGGCACTTCCGCGTAGATCATGTTCGGTGCGGTGGCGCGCATGGCTGCTGCCTGTTCAGGTTCGACCAGATCCGACAGCGCACCGCGAATCAGCATCGTCGGACGCCTGCGCGCCAGGCGGCGGAAGGCCATGCGCGCGGCGAACGATTCTGGCTTGATCTTCTGGTCGCGGATGGGCAGGGCGATGTTCGGGTCGTAGCGCATGCGCAGCTTGCCGTTGTCCGACTCGGCGAAAGCGCGGCGCGCCCAGCGCTGCCATTCTTCGGCGCTGTTGTCGGGGAAGGCGGTGGTATTGATGCCGGCGATGTAGTCGGCCGCTTCATCCCAGGTAGTCAGTTCGCCGCCGCGGCCCGCGTAAGACGCAATGCGTTGCAGGCCGCGCGCGGACAGCGACGGTCCCACGTCATTCAAGACGGCGGCCGCGATCAGGCTGGATTGGCGCAGCGCCAGCGTCATGGTGATGATGCCGCCCATTGACGTGCCGACGAACACGGCGCGGGCGATGCCCAGGTCGTGCGCCAGTTTGGCCACGTCATTCGCGTAGACCATCGGGTGATAGTGGCTGGGATCGGGATCGTATTCGGAAAAGCCTCGGCCGCGCACATCGACCGCCAGCACGCGGCGGCCTTGCGCGGCCATCCATGGCGCCACGTCTTCGAAGTCGGACGAGTTGCGGGTCAGTCCGTGAATGCAGATCACCGGCAGGCGCGCTGCGCCGCCGCTGCTGGCGTAGTCGCGCGCATACAGGCGCAAACCGTCGCTGCTCTTGAAGCTGATCTCGGAATACATGTGGCGCAAGCCCTCCGCATAGTGTGGTTGGCGCAGTGTGCGTGATTTGCGTTGTTCAAGAAAGAGACGATGGCGCCCAATGCGTGTGCAATTTTGCACAATGTGTTTCAAAGATGTTGTATCGGCATGTTCATTGATGCACAATTGCGCGATATGAAATCCCTCCCTGAATGGACCGATCTGCGTTTCTTCCTGGAGCTGGCCCGCTCCGGCACGCTGTCCGGCGCTTCGCGGCGCCTGGAAGTGGAACACACAACGGTGGCGCGGCGTATCGACCGGCTGGAACAGCAGCTGGGCGCGACGCTGTTCGACCGTTCGCGCGAGGGTTATGAGCTGACCGAAATGGGGCACGCGGTGCTGCCACATGCCGAGTCGATGGAAGCGGCAGTGCTGGCGGCGCAGGATCAGTTGAGCGATACCGAAGTCGCTGTGCGCGGTGTAGTGCGGCTCGGTGTGCCGGAGGTGCTGGGTGTGCGCGTGATTACGCCTTTGCTGGCGCGCTTCCTTCAGGAGCAGCCGGATCTCTCGGTGGACTTGCTGGTGCAGCCGCGCTTTGCCAATCTCGCCAACCGGGAAGCCGATCTGGGTGTGACGCTGGACCCGCCATCCACGGGGCGATACAT
>NZ_JBFRDW010000262.1:0-7702 GCF_052113985.1 Pseudoduganella sp. RAF53_2
GTCCAGCGAGGTTTCATAGGAAACGGCTTTAGCTGCAAGGATGCGGCGGTTCTGGTCGGGGTTGACGGAGCAGTCGAGAATGACCGCGTCATTGTCCGGATCGACTTCCAGAATCGAGGTCACGCACACGTCCGATTCACCGTGTACCAGCATACGGATCAGCTGCTTTTTCTCACTGATGCTGCGTAAGAGGGCGACAATCTCGCGGCGGGATTCCACCTCAAAATCATGCCAATTCTCCAGGTCCGCATCCGAAATATAAGTGTGCATCAAAGTCCGTTGTCTGGGGATTCGATCGGTGTGCTCAAGTCCGGTGCCGGGGGCGGGGGCTGTCCAGACTTTTGCGCTGCTTCAATATGATAAAGCCAGGCCAACAGTTCCGCAATTGTACGGTAGAGCACTGGCGGGATCTGTGCATCCAGATCCACTTCCATCAGCAGCGACACCAATTCCTTCGACTCATGGATGTGCACGCCATGTTCGGCGGCGACGGCAATGATCTGCTCGGCCACCAATCCGCGTCCTTTGGCGACGACTTTTGGTGCCGCCTGGCCGGATTTGTAGGCGAGGGCGACCGCACTTTGCAGCGGGCGGCGTGGCTGGTCAGGATTGTCCATCGCCAGCCTCCGCGCTGATGGTCAATGAAGCCAATGGCGCACCAGCCGCGTCCATGGCGCCTTGCAGCATGCTGGCCCAGGCACGCAAGGTGGCAGCTGTGTCTTCGCTGCCGGACTCGACCTGGATGTGGACTTGCTCGCCCACCATGGTGACCTTGGCGCCCACCTTGCCGAGCATGGGGAAACGGAAGCGTACGCCGCTGCGCCAGACCGGTTCGCTTTCGCGTTCGCCGCCGCGCTCTTGCTGCTTGCCACCATCGCGGCGGTCACGTTCGATTTCCCATTGCATGGGCTGGCCGGGCCAGGCCTGGCCTTGCCAGATCACCTTGCCCTGTTCCTGGGTGTGCAGCTGCTGGTTGATCATTTGCGCAGCGGACAGATCGGGGCCGTTCAGCAGCTTGTTCGCGGCTTCGGCCGGCGTCTGCGCGGCGGCTTGCGCCATGCGCTGCATTTGCGGCTCGCGCTGCAAGTCCTGCAAGGGTCGCTTGCCTTCGGCCCATTCGGCCACGTGCGACTCGTAAAACAGGCCGCTGTCGCCCAGGGCTTGTTTCAGGTTCTGGTCCAGCTTGGCGGTGTCGGGTGGGCCACCATCGGACAGCGGCGTTTTGCCATTGATCGTGACCGGCACACCGGGCGTGGTGTAGGCCGCGCTCAGCGCCGTGGAGATGGCGCGCGCAGCGGGGCTCAGCGTGGGTTGCGGCGTGTTCTTGTCGAGCGGTGGAAGCTGCTCGGATGGCGTCAGCGGGGCTTTGCTGAGCAGCGTCGCCGCCGCGCTTTGCGGGCGCGTTCCCGCAGCCTGCGCGCCGGCTTGAGCGCCCGTGCCGGACGCTTGCGCAGCGGCTTCGGCATCAGCACCCGCGGGCAAGCCTGCTTGCGCGGCGCCTTGCTGACCGGCTTGTGCGAGCTGGGCCGCTTGCGGCGGCACGCCCGGCTGGCCAGCGGCGCCGGGCTGCCCCGGCGTCTGGCCTTGCGCAGCTTGCTGCGCGGCCTGGCGGCCTGCCTGGCTGAGCGTGCTGGTGTCCTGCGACGGCAGGCGTGCCGTGTCCTCGGCCATGGGCGGCAGCGGCTTGCCTTCCGTGTAGAGCACGGCCGCTTCGCCCGCGTTGGGATTGCCGGCGCCGATCTGCAAGGTAGGGCGTGGATCGGCCGCGACCACGGTCAAGGGCAGCGAAGTGCCTGCCTGCACATTGGACGGCAGCAGCATGCGCGCGTTGGTATCCGCCACGCGCACCAGGTAGCTGCCATCGTTGAATTTGGAAAGGACCTGGGCCGACACGGTCTGGCCCACCAGGTTTTGCAGGGCGCGCTGAAACGCCTGCTGGCGCGCGTCGCCGACCGGTGCGGTTGCAACGCGCCCATCGACAGCGGGAAGAGGGCGCACGCCCGGCGCGTCAAGCCGCGTCGCCATCGCGTGCGGGCAGCTTAGACGCTGCCGTAGGCATTCACCAGGCGGCGCTCAGTACCGGTGCTGTTGATCAGGGCGGAGAGTTGCGCCATCCAGGGCATGGCCAGGTCGCGGATTTCGCGGTCGGCAATCAGCATACGCCGGATCAGGGCGACTTTGCGCTCGCGCTGTTCGCCTTGCAGGGCTTCGGCCGGTTCTTGCTGCTGCAGGCGGCGGGCCTGGGCGGCCACTTGCTGCTCCAGCATGACCAATTGGTCCCAATCGCCAGTCTTGGCGGCGGCCAGCATGCGCTCGGTCAGTTCCGCCATACGGGCGTAGGTGTTCACGACTTCCAGTGGGCTCATCGTCATTATCAAACGCTCGCGAAATTCGGGGTTTTCTGGGGAGCCTGAGGATTTGCGGCCGGGGTATTGCCGATGGCATTCCAGGCATCGCGCAATTCGCCCAGCAGGCGTTGCACTTCTTCCAGAATCTCGGGCTTGTTCTCCAGATTTGCCTGCAGCAGGCGATTGCTCATGTATTCGTACAGCGCGTCGAGGCCTTCGGCAATCTCGCCACCYGCCTTCTTGTCCAGCGCAGCGCGCAAACCGCTGTCGATGATCATGATGGCTTTGGAGATCGCCTTGCCTTTCTCGCCGATATTACCTGCTCGCATGTTGGTCAGCCCGCTGGCGATCGCCGTCATGGCGCCGTCGAACAGCATCACGATCAGCTGGTGCGGACTGGCGGCAACAACCCCGGTTTCCATGCCTACTTTGGCGTAGGCATTGACGCCGGTTTGCCTGGTTCCAAACATTGTGAATCTCCTCTAAATCGATTTAGCTGGCCGAAGGAAGCTTGGCCAGTTGCTGCGTCAGGAAGGTCGCAGTCGAGTTCATGCTGGCTACCGCCGTATCAAGTGCAGTGTACTGCTTGCGGTATCGGGCTTCAATATCCGCGAGTTTGGCATTGAAGGCATCTTTCTGCTTCTGAATATCCTTGACGCTATTATTCAAACCTGTCGTGCGGCCATTCAGAATGCCGGTGCTGCCGAGGTAGCCGCTGGCCAGCGTGTTGAGCTGGTAAGCGTAACCTTGCGAGAAGCCGATGTCACCGCGGAGGCCTGTGCTGGTACCTTGTACCAGCATTTTCAGTCCTTCCACCGGGGCTCCTGGCGCGCCGGTCAGGGACTGCCCGTCTCCAGTGGCCGAATAGCCGCCAATTGTGCCGGCAACGTCAACGCCATTCGAAGCTGTCGCACCACCGAAAATGGATGCAACACTCGAGCCGTTCAGATCGCTGATACTGATGTTCGATTTGCTGCCGTACTTGTTCGACAGAATTTGCAGCGTGCCATCGGTATTCACGGTTACAGCCACGGTCGAGCCAGCAGTCGAGAAATTGCTCGCGCCGTTAATGGCGGACTGCATCATCGTCGCCAGCTGCTGCGGCGTGTAGCTGCCTGCAGCTAGAGTGACGGTGGCCGAATTGCTGGCGTTGGATGGCGAAGTATCGTTCAGCGTAAAGGTCCACTGGGTATTGTCGTCGATCGTGATCTCGGCGGGCAGGGCGCTGCCGCTTGTCATCTTGGCTTGGGTTGCCAGCTGAGTAATGTTGATGGCGTAGTCGCCTGCCTGGGTAGCCGAGGTGGAGCTGGTGAAGCTGATGTCGCTGTCGCTGGTCTTACCGATCGCGGCAAACACACCGGCGATATCGTTGAAATTGCCGGCCAGCGCCTTGTTCAGCTTGCTGCTATCAACGCTCAACGTACCGTCTTTTTGGAAAGAAATACCCACCTGGCCAAGTGAGGTCAGGCTGCCTTTCAAACCGGTCAACTGGGTCGACATTTGACGACGCAGGCTGGCTTGCAGGCTTTGCACAGTGGAATCACCCAACAGCGGACCACCGGTCTGCGTATCCTGGTCATAAGCCGTCAGGGACTTGATCTGGCTGTTGAGGTCGTTGTACGCCTTGACGAAGTCATTGACGGCACTGGTGACCTTGCTGTTATCGCGAGAGACATTTACGGTGGAGCTGCCAGTACCCACGATATCAAACGTCATTCCTTCTACTGCATCGCTGATGCTGGTGCTGGAGCTGGTGACGTTAATGCCGTTGATAGTTGCAATAGTGTCCAGCGCAGCCGACTTCTGGCTCATGTTCTGCGCGCCAGCTGGATCATAGGCCAGCAGCGAAACCAGGTCAGCATCGGGCGGGTTGCCGCCGGAACCAGCGAGCGAGATCTTCATCGTTGACGAGGCACCAGTCGCGGTCGAGGTGAGCACCAGGTGCTGCGGCGTGTTCTCGCTGCCGTCCGATACGATGCTAGCAGTCACGCCGAAATTGCCTTTGTTGATGGCGTCACGGATGCCTGCCAGGGTGTTATTCGTGCTGTCGATCGTGATCGTGCCGGAAGTGCGGTCGCCGTCCACCGCAAAGCTTGCGCCGGTGCTGTAGCTGCCACCGGTGCCTGCGGTCAGGCCAGCGGCGGATGGATTGCTGCCGCCCACCGAGATCTGGCTGCCGTCATTCGATTGCAGAACGATATTGCTGGTCGCGGTCGCCGTCGAACCTGCGTTGGCGGTTGCCGAGGTCTTGCCTAAGCCACCGTTCACGGCGCCTGTGACCGTTTCCGTAATGGCGATATTGGCGCCGTCCGGATTGGTGAATTGCAGAGTACCGTCAGCAGCGCTGCCGGTAAATGTGATATTGGCATTGGCCAACGCCTGGGATACGGCACTGCCTGGAACCAGCGCTGCGTCAATAGCTGCCGCGTCAACGCCCGAACCAGCGGCGACGCCGGCCGCCTGGGTGGCGATCTGCACGCCGCCAATGCTCAGGGAATAGGTGCCGCCGCCGCTGGTGTCCACCGCGCCGAAGGTGGTTGCACCACCGCTACCGAACAGGGTAGCCGAAGTCAAGGTTGGTGATGCCTTGGCGCTCACCCCCGTGGTGGATTCCTTGGCATTGATGGCATCCGCCAGCGCGCGCGCGCTACGGGTGCTGGAATCGGTTGCGATCGAAGTGCCATTGATAGTCAGGCCACCGGGCGTGATGCCGCCGGTAACCACGCCAGCACCCAGTGCCGCGCCAGTGACGCCGAATACGCCGCCAGTCACGGTGCCGAGTTGGAAAGTGATGTTGGTCTTCTGTCCCGTACCGATGGCGGTCGAGGTCGTCTTGTAGCCAACCGTGGACGCCAGCGTGTGCGCCTGGGCTACCTGGGTGACATTGATCTTGTAGTTGCCAGTCGCTGCCTTGGCGGTCGCGCTAGCGGTAAGCACCGATTCCGCGCTGGACTTGGTCGTCATGGCCTGGAACGCCGAGACGCTGCTCAGGCCGGACAAGGTGCCCTGGAAAGTCGACAGTGCGCCGGACAGGTTGCCAAACGCGCTGACCTTGGCCAGGTAGCTGGCGGACTTCTTGTCGAGGTCAGCCAACGGCGCCGACTCTGCGGCCATCAGCTTGCTGACGATGGTGTTGACGTCGATGCCGGAACCAATGCCGGGAGAAGAAATGCCCACTTGTTGCTCCTGATGAAAACGCTACCAATATAGGGGATTATCGGCAGCAATAAACAGGACTTGAGAGAGGGAATTGTTGTCCTGTTCTGCGGACTGGACCGTGATGTCGCCCTAGCACCATCATGCCACAGTGGAAAAAAAACGGCGCGCCGTGGCGCGCCGTATCAGGCAGTTTCTTTAAGTATAAGGCTGCGTGCCGAATCGATCGATTTGGCAATTTCCAGCGCCTCTGGTGTAGGCATCTGGCGCAGCACTTCCTTGGTGGAYTGATCGACCACCTTGATTACCGTGAGCTTGGTATCGCCGTCGATGGAAAACTCGACGCCCTGGGCTTTTTCCTGAGCTGCTTTATTCAGCTTAGATACGGCCTGTGAGACTTGTTCCAGCGTCGGTGCCGGGGCGCTTGCCGTAACAGCGGCTGCCGTTTCAGTGGCAGTGGCTGGCGCGCGGCCGGTGCCTTGCAGGACGGCCGATTCGGCTGCGGCAAGCGGCCGTTCCAGGGAACGGTTCGTGCCGGCTGTAGCGATTGAATCGATAGTCATGATGCTTCCTTTGTGCAAAACCCCGGCAGGCTAAAAGCCGGCCGGGGTGGCGGTTATAAGCGATGGAAGTCCATCACATTATAAAAGCTTGCTCACGCGGGGAATTAACCACGCAGCAGGGACAGCACGCCGTTCGGCAGCGAGTTAGCTTGCGCCAGCATCGCGGTACCAGCTTGCTGCAGGATCTGGCCACGGGTCAGGTTAGCCGTTTCAGCAGCGAAGTCGGTATCCTGAATACGGCTCTGGGAAGCCGACAGGTTTTCCGAGGTGGTCTGCAGGTTCGAGATGGTCGAAGCGAAACGGTTCTGAATCGCACCCAGGGAAGCGCGGTTGCTGTTGATTGCGTTCAGTGCCGAGTCGATGGTCTTCAGAGCAGCGTTAGCACCGTCAACGGTGGACACGTCGATCTTGGCCACGGACTGCAGGTCGGAACCGGTGGTGCCGTTCACGATCGTGGTCGAGTTGTTGGTCGAAGCCAGGCTGAAGCCGCTGYCCGAGGAGAAGTCCAGATGGCCACCCACGGTAACGCTTTGGCCGCTCGCGCCGATTGCAGGCGAGGTGAATGCCGATACTGCAGCTTGCGAGCCGACGGCTGGCTTGTCGGTACCGCGCATGGTGGCAGCAGCCAGCAGGTCGTCCGAAGCGCCATTGGTGTTGGTGATCTGGATGTCAGCACCGGAGCTGTTCACCAGCTGGATTTCTTTGCTGCCATTGGTCGGGTTCGACTTGATGGATGCGGAAATACCGGTGGTGTTGGTTTGTGCGTTGATTGCCTGAGCCAGAGCCGACAGGTCGCCGCCTTTTACCTTAGCCGAGATGGTCACGGCGGTAGAGTTGGCATCCGATTCGATCGAGTTGTCGCCACGCAGAGAGAACTGAACCGAGCCGTCGGTGCCGGTGACCAGACCTTGCAGGGTTGCAGTGGTCTTGGCGCTGGCGGTCACACCGGAGGCGCTGGTGTTGGCGTTCACTGCAGCTGCAATCTTCTTCGCGCTGTCGCCTGCGGCGGTGGTCACCGTGGTGGTGGTGCCGGAGCCGGAGGTGAAGGTCAGCGTGTCAGCAACCTGGTTGTTGGCAGTGCCGGCGATCGCGTCGGACAGGGAACCGCCACCAGCGTTGAAGTAGCCGGACAGGGTGTTGTTGCCGATGTCGGTAGCTTTAGCCGATTGCACGCCGATGTTAATGGTCTGGCCGGAGTTCGCGCCAACCTGGAACTGAGCGGAGGTCAGGGAACCGTCCAGCACGTTCTGGCCGTTGAACTGGGTGGTGTTGGCCACGCGGTCCAGTTCTTTTGCCAGGGACGAAACTTCGTTCTGGATCGATTTGCGGTCGGAATCGGAGTTGGTGCCGTTAGCGGACTGCACGGACAGTTCGCGAATACGCTGCAGCAGGTCACCTGCGGTGCTCAGGCCACCTTCAGCCGTCTGAGCCAGCGAAATACCGTCGTTTGCGTTGCGGGCAGCTTGGTTGTTACCACGAATCTGGGAAGAGAAACGTGCGGAAATTGCCAGGCCAGCGGCGTCGTCTTTGGCGCTGTTGATGCGCAGGCCGGAGGACAGGCGCTGCAGCGAGGTCGACAGGGCGGATTGCGACGAGTTCAGGTTACGCTGTGCGTTCAGGGAGGCAACGTTGGTG
>NZ_JBFRDW010000263.1:0-7691 GCF_052113985.1 Pseudoduganella sp. RAF53_2
TGTAGACGCTGCGCACAGGCTTGTCGCTGCGGTTGCGCCAGGTGAGCTTCTGCTTGCCGTCCACCGTGTGCTTGACGGGATCGAGCGTCGCGTCGATCTCGTAATTCACGACGCGGTCGGACAGCGTCGCTTCGGCGCCGGTGCGCGCACCGCCCCAGGCACTGGATGCGCTGGGCGTGCTGACGGCTGCGGAGCGGCCGGGAACCAGGGGAATATCATCTGCCGCGGCGGGCACTGTTGCGGGGACTGGCGTCTTAGCGCCTTGTGCCATCAGGGTGGACGCAGCGGCCACCAGCGCGACGGCGGGCAGCCATTTCAGGGTGCTTCGCATATCTCTCCAATAGATAAATCGGCAACCCGTGCAATTTAGCCAGCCTTTTACCAATTTGGCAAACTTTTGCGACAAACGGTTTATAATGTCGGCGCCCTGGTGCCACGCGTCCTGCTCATGGACGCAGTTAAACGGGAAACACAAGGCCGCGTGCGCAGAAGCGCGCAAGCCAAGGTGTGCTGCCCCCGCAACGGTAAGCAAGCGCCACTCGAAAACCGGAATACCGGTGGCAGGCACATCGTGCCTGCCACCAGATTCACGCTTCCCGGTTTTTGGCATGCCGGTTCGAAGACCACTATGCAGACAGCATAGGAAGGTGAACCGGTTCGACTTGCCAGCCCGGATACCGGCCAGGGAGGTGGAAGCGCGCCCGCAACGGCGGGGCTTCTTTGGATTCCGGCTGCGGGGACGCAGGCGGATACTTTTTCTGTACTGGTTTGTCCATGAATACCTTTGCATCCCGCAGCGCGYTGGCGCTGGCCGTTTCCCTTTGCTTTGCCGCGCCTGCGTTCGCGGAAGGCGACGTTGTTGTCATCTCCGGTTCCCGCTTCGCTGCCGATCCGGCCTTGCTGCCGATTGGCGCCACCTCCATCAGCGCGGCTGAAATCCGCCGCGCCGGCGCGGCTGACGTGAACCAGGCGATCCGCAAGATCGGTGGCGTGTACGGCCGCCAGAGCCTGACCGGCAGCCCGGACTTCGGCCTCGACCTGCGCGGCTTCGGCACCAACAGCGACCAGAATATGGTGGTGGTGCTGGACGGCGTGCGCCTGTCCGAGAATGAGCTGAATGGTCCGCTGCTGTCCACCATTCCGATCGACTCCGTTGAGCGCATCGACATCATGCGTGGCGGCGCCAGTGTGCTGTACGGCGAAGGCGCAACGGGCGGTGTGATCGAGATCCACACCAAGCGTCCGGAAGCTAACACCACGCGCGGCACCGTGTACGCGGAAGGCGGCCAGTTCGCCACTGGCGAAGTGCGCGGCTCCGTGGCCAAGGCATGGAACGACTTCGCAGTGGACCTGTCGGCCGGCCATCAGCGCACCGACAACTACCGCGACAACAACGAATTCAAGCAGAGCAAATTCAATGGCGGCGCGCAGTGGAACACCGAGTACGGCCGCTTTGGTGTGCGCGCTGACATCGCGCGCCAGGACAACCGCTTTGCCGGGTCTTTGAGCCTGCTGGAATTCCAGAACAATCCGCGCCATACCGACACGCCGAACGATTTCGGCAAGCTGGATAGCGATCGCTATACCGCCACCTACGAGCAAAAGCTTGGCAACTTCGACATCGCTGCCGAACTGTCGCACCGCAAGAAGACCACCGAAGCGACCTACATTAGCTCTTTCGGCACTTTCAGCTCGCATTACGACAGCAAACAAACCCAGTTCTCGCCACGCGTGCGCCACCTGGCGCAATTCGACGGTCTGCTGAACGAACTGGTGACCGGTATCGATTTCCAGCGCTGGAACCGCGTGACCGACGGCACGTACGAAACCACCCAGCGTTCCAAGGCTTTCTACGTGCGCGACGAAATCAAGTTTGGCGGCCAGTATCTGCCACGTATCGCCGCTGGTGTGCGCCGTGAGCTGTTCGACAAGGTCGCGACAGATCCGCTGGGCTTCAATTCCGTGTACGACGTGACCCAGTCGCACAACGCCTGGGAAGTGCAGGGCAGCGTGCTGGCCGCGCCAAACCTGACCGTCTACGCCAAGACCGGCCAGAGCTATCGCGTCGCCAACGCCGACGAAAATGGCTTCACGCCGGTGTTCAACCAGCCGCTGAAAACCCAGACCTCGCATGACGTCGAACTGGGTGCCGGCTACTCGCTGGCCGGCATCAAGCTGGATGCGCGCGTGTTCCGCCATAACCTGAACAACGAGATCTTCTACGATCCGACCGCGGGCATGTTTGGCGCCAACACCAACCTGGCGCCGACCCGCCGTGAAGGTTTCGAGTTCGACGCCAGCGCCAACGTGGCGAAAGACTGGCAGGTCAGCGGCCATTACCAGCACGTGAAAGCCCAGTTCCGCGATGGTCCTAATGATGGCCATGAAATGGTCTTGGTGCCGAAGAACATCGTGACCGCACGCCTGGCCTGGCTGCCTTCCGATGGCCAGACCGCCGATGTGGGCGTGCAGTGGGTGGACCAGCAGCGCTATGGCGCGGACTTCGCCAATACCTGCCTGGGCCGCATCCCGTCCTTCGCCACCATCGACGCCCGCTATGCGCGCCGCTTCGGCCAGTGGGAGGTTGCGGTGCAGGGCACCAACCTGGCGAACCGCCACTACTTCACCGCCGCTTTCGGTTGCAACGCTGGCATTTACCCGAGCGACGGCCGCCAGCTGAAACTGTCGGTCCGCTACGACTTCTGACAGAGGGCCACTTAAGAGTGGCTTAAAAACGCCGCGGGGGAGACATTTCGCCCCAAAAAATGTTAATCTCGCGGCGTTTACCACCCATTCTGAAGGATGAATATGCGTTTCCTGCGTCTCATGCTGGCTTCCGCCGCCTTTATGTTCACTGCTGCCGGCGCCTATGCCGCGGAACCGCAGCAAGGCGTTGACTACAAGGTTCTCGATACTCCGGTTCACGCTGATACCGGCAGTAAAAAGGTCGAGGTGATCGAGTTCTTCATGTACTCCTGCCCGCACTGCAATGCGCTGGAGCCGATGATGGCTGATTGGGTCAAGAAGAATGCCGACAAGATCGTGTTCAAGCGCGTGCATTTCCCGCGCACCGGCGAGAAAGACCCGCTGGCACACGCTTACCTGACCCTGGAAGCGATGGGCAAGGTGGACCAGGCGCACGACAAGCTGTTCCGCGCATACCACGTTGAGCACAATCGCCTGATGACCGACGACTCCATCACTGAGGTGGTAACCAAGGCAGGCATCGACAAGACCAAGTACCTGGAAGCCTTCAATTCTTTTGGTGTGCAGTCTAAAATGAAGCGTGCGAACCAGCTGATCAACTCCTACAAGGTCGACAGCGCACCGACCATCGTGATCGATGGCCGTTATGTGACTTCGCCGTCGCAAGCTGGCCGTCCGGGCGAACCGGAATCGCTGTCCCAGCAGAAGACCCTGGTCGTGATGGATTACCTGGTCAACAAGGCCGCAGCAGGCAAGAAATAAGATATGGCAAATCGTGAAGAAGACGTGATCCAGGCATACCGGGATTCGATCCCGGACGAATCGCGCCTGTTCAACCGCACCCGCATCAACCAGGTGGCATGGACGCTCATCGTGCTGCTGTGCGGTCTCGTCTTCTGGATGGCGATTGCCCTGATCAATGCGGAGAACCAGCGCAATGCCCTGATCAACAAGCAGTGCCGCGATCGCGTGTTCCCCGAAGAGATCGACAAGGCCTGCATCGTCAGTGTCCATTCACGCGAACACTGGTGGGAACATCTTGCTTACGCCATGTGGCATACCTCGCCGCAGCGATAAAAAAAGCCCGCAACCGCGGGCTTTTTCTTTAGCTGTGCTTCTTCTCGTCGATCACCACCGTGCAGGTTGATCCGGCCACCAGCACCTGACCCTTCGGCGTATTGTCGATGTGGATGCGCACCGGAATGCGCAGCGCCAGGCGCACCCAGTTGAAGGTCGGGTTCACGTCGGCCAGCAGTTCGCGGCCGGTGGTGGCGTCGCGGTCGGTAATGCCGCGCGCTACGCTTTCGATATGGCCTTGCATGCGCACGCCGTCCATCAGCTGCATATCGACCTTGGCGCCTTGCTGCAGCAGGGGCAGTTTGGTCTCTTCAAAATAGCCGATGACGTAGTAGGACTCGCTGTCGATCAGGGCCAGCTTGGCGGCGCCGACGGAAGCGAAATCGCCTGCATGCACATTCAGGTTGGTGACGAAGCCGCTGACCGGCGCGCGCACCACGGTGCGCTCCAGGTTGACCTGCGCCAGCTTGCGCGCGGCCTGTGCCGCCTCGATCTGGGCGGTGGCRCTGCTGACGGCGAAGTCCGCCGTTTCCTTGTTCTCGGCGGAGATCACGTCGCTGCCCAGCGCGGCGCGGCGTTTGGCTTCGCTGCTGCGGCGGCCTTTCTCCACCTGCTGCGCGGACAGCGCGGCATTGGCCTGGGCCAGGGCGCTGGTGTAGCGCTCCTTGTCGATCACGAACAGCACATCGCCTTTCTGCACGTACTGGTTATCCTTCACCAGCACTTCGGTGACGGTGCCGGAAACGTCGGCCGCGATGTTGATGACGTCGGCGCGGATGTGGCCATCGCGCGTCCATGGCGATTCCTCGTAGCGGTCCCAGGCCGTTTTGCCGGCCCACAGGGCGGCAAGCAGCAATAAGGCACTGATGGTAAAGCGGAAGATCTTGGTCAGCATAGGGAGTCTTCTTATTGATAGAGATTGATGATTAAGCCGCCGAAAATGCAGGCCAGCAGGGAAAGCCGCACCAGCGCGGGGTGCCATAGGCGGCGATACACGCCGAGGTAGCCAAGCACGCCATCCAGCAAGCCTTGCAGCAGCAGGCTGGCGAAGAACAGCGGCAGAACGGTTGGGATCAGAACGCCGAACACGGACAGTTCACGCGGCATGGCTGGTTTCTCCTTGGTCGAGCAGGGATGTGTAAATGGAATGCAGATCGGTCAGTGCGGTGTGCAGGCGCGGCAGGCGCTCGGCTGATGCATCGGGCAGCGCGCCGCGTAGTACCGGGCCGGCGGCCAGAATTGCTGCCTGTGCGGCCGTGCTGGAGACGCGCTCCGGTGCACGCAGGTGCGCGGCCAGGCTGTCGACGACGCGCTGCAGCGCCTCGCGCACGGGGCCCTGCTGGGACGTCGCCAGCAGGGCGCGCAGTTCGATCGTTGCGTGGCCCAGTTCCAGCAAGGTCAGGCCCTGGCGCACGACGGCGCGGGCGTCAGTGCTGGGCGCCGGTCCGGCGGCTGCATTGAGCTGGCTGAGCAGGTCGCGTACACGGTTGTCGAAGCGATGGCGCAGGCGGCGCGCGGACTGCGCGACGGCGGCAGGCCGGCTTGCGCTGCCGGACAGGCGCGCGGTGCAGGCGTCCAGCGCCTCGCGCCACAGGGCCGCAGCAACGTGTTCGCGATTACCCATGGTGTGCTCCGGCARCAGCACCGAGAAGGCCGCGTAAGCGATCAGCACACCCAATATCTGCGAGATGGCGCCATTCAGGTAGGCGCCCACGTCGAAGCTCATATGGTTGGCTGGCGCGATGAACAGGCTGGTGAACAAGGCCATGCCGACGCCGATACCGCCGCGTTTCGGATCGGACGTCAGCCACATCGCCAGTGCCAGCAAGGGCAGGGCGGCCAGCACCAGCATGGGGTAATCGTTTGCCTGAATCACCAGGTAGAACTCGGACACGAAGCACAGCGGGAAAGCGGCCAGGAAGCCGATCATGATCTGCTTCACCATTGCCGTTGGACGCGGCGAGGACGAAGCCAGCGCGCAGAACACGGTGCCCAGCACGACCATATTGGCCAGCTGCGGCCACACCATCCAGTACCAGATCGTCGCGGCGGCCAGCAGCATCAGCGCGGCGCGCACACCGCTGGCGATGACAATGCCCGGCGGCGTTTTGGGTGCGTAGGCTTGCGGTTCGCTGACCTGCACCCGGCGCCGCTGCGCCAGGCCGTCGTACTGCGCCGCGAACGAGGCGATATTGCCGGCAAAGCGCTCCAGCAGCTCGACGGCCGTGTCGAAATCGATGCGCCAGCGGCGCGAGGTGTCTGCATCGCAGTCCGCATCGGCCAGCGCCAGTGCATCGCGGGCATCGGCAATGGACGCGGCCAGCTGCGGGCGCAGTGCGTCAAAGGCCGCTGCTGCGCCATGGCTGCCGTCGGTGTGCGGCGCAGGCGCCGCTGTGCGTGCGGCCGCCATGGCGGCCGACATGGCGCCCGCCAGTTGGCGGTGCAGCGGTTCAAGCAGGCCAGGCACCGGCGAATCAGGCTGCGAGCGCGCACGGTCGATCAGGCGGTGCAGCGTGTAGAAGGTGGTCAGCGCCGTCATGAACGCGGCATTGAAGGCATGCAGCTGGCGCGTGTGCGAACGCGCATGCGCCGCTTCGAAGAAGGCTGCCGCGCGGCCGGACTCCAGCGCCGCGATGTCGGCTGCAAAGCGCAGATGCGACACTTCCGCTTCCGATGGCGACAGCTTATGTTCCAGCACCTTCTGGCAGAAGCCGAGGAAGCCTTCGAAGCGCGCCTGCACCGTGCGCATCACCAGCGGGCCATGCGCGCGCGGGAACAGCACGTCGTTGATGACGGAAGCGCAGATGATGCCCAGGCCTACTTCGGTGGCGCGCGTCACCGCCAGCGAGAACACGGCCGTGGGATGGTCCAGCGAAGGAACGCCGATCATCACGGCCGTATAGCCCGCCAGCACGAAGCTGTAGGATTGCTGATTGCGGTGCATTGCCGCACCGGCGGTACAAAGGCCTACCCACAGCGCCAGGCCGAGAAAGAGCAAGGGCGCCTGCTGCGGGAACAGCCCAACCAGCAGCAGCGCGGCGGAACAGCCGACGATGGTGCCGAGCAAACGGTAGAAAGCCTTTTCCAGTACCATGCCGCTGCTCGGCAGGGCCAGGATGAAGGTGGTGGTCATCGCCGTGCCGGGCGAATCGAGGCCGAGGCGGAAGGCCAGCCATAAAGCGGAAAAGGCCGCCACCATCGTACGGGCTACAAACATCCAGCGCCCGCCGTCGGTGGCAGCCCAATCGAGGACCTGCCTGCCCACCCAGCCCGCCGCGGATTTGATGCTTGGTTTGGCGGTGGCTGGAGAGGGCGTCATGATAGCTCTATAAACTGTGTTCTAAGTTATCCAGCTGTCTTCTGAACAGCTGTTCCTGTGCCCGGATATCTTCCGGATCGTAGCCGTCATAGGCTCGGGTCGTACGCGCCCAGACTTCGGGCATCACCTGTTCGATCAGCGAACGGCCGGCATCGGTCAGCGAAATCATCACGCAGCGGCGGTCGCCCGGACGGTTGCCGCGAGTGATCAGGCCTTGCGATTCCAGATCGTTGCAAACCCTGGTCAGGTTCGCCGGTTTTTCCATACACGCTTCGCCCAAAGTCGAAGCAGTCGATGTTTCATTTTCAGAGCCGTACAATACGGCCAGGACCATATAGCTGGCATCCACCAGGTCATACTTGCGCAGCACTGCGTTCGACAGATCTTTCATGCGCTTCTGGACGTGGTACGTCATGCGCAGCAACCGCATCAGGTCCTCCGGGAATCCCGGCATGCGCGTGTGAATATTCTTCAGGCGCTTGTTGGTGGCATCAAAACTGCCCATGTGCAGTCACTCCTGTGCAATCGAAAGCCAAATTTTACTATTGTTGACCTAAGGTAAAGACATTTTTAGGCCTCCTCCGAGCGC
>NZ_JBFRDW010000264.1:0-7682 GCF_052113985.1 Pseudoduganella sp. RAF53_2
GCCCATCTCCTTCTTGCCGATGGCGATCAGCACCTGGCATTCGAGCCGCACGTCGCCCAGGCGGCGCACATTTTCCGGCAAGCCGGGCGTGCGCACGGCAGGCAGCCCTTCGACCAGACCCTTCTTGCGGTTGAGGACCATGTCGGCGTCATCGTCGAGCAGGGCTTGCATGCGCGGTACAGTGAAGGTGTTATCGGGCGCCACRGGAATGATGACCGGGTCACCATTGCCCTTGATGCGCACGGTCAGCGCTTCGCCTTTCTCCAGCGGCGGCTGGCCGCGCTTGGGGCGCAGTCGGAAACGCAGCTCGGGCGCGGCGGGCGCCAGGTTGTGGTGTTCTTCGAACGCATTCATGCCCGCCATGATGTTGCGGTAGGAGCGCAGTTCGGGATTGCGGATGTCTTTGACTTCGACGCTGGGCGGGTCCTGCGTGGTCTGCTCTTGTGCAAACGCCGCTGGGGCGCTGGCAATCAGCAGGGCGAGCAAGGAACATTGGTATTTTTGCATCGGCGCAGTGTATCAGAATTGAGCATGCTTGCAACCGATCAGTCTGCTGCCTATATTGGTATAAACAGTTTATACCGGAGCGTCTGCCATGCGCTTCCTRCTTTTCGTGCTGTTCGCCATCGTCCCGCTTGCGCAAGCGCAGGTGCCGGACCTTGGGCGCGCGCAGGAATTGTCGTTCAGCGCGGATGAAGTGGCGGCACGCGGCGAAGACCGGTATATCGCGCAAGTCGTTGCGCTGGCGGCGTCACGCCAGCTGGATCGCGACCGGATTTTGCTGGCGCGGCTGCAGAAGATCAGCACCGGCTTGATTCGCGCGGCCGTGTCGCTCAAGCCGGAAGCGGCGGACTGGCAGTGGGAGCTTCACCTGAGCAGCGACCCATCGATTGATGCCGTGTGCCTCGCCGGCGGCAAACTGCTGGTCGGCATCCCATTTGTGCGGCGGCTGCACCTGGACGATGGCGAGCTGGCAACGTTGCTCGCGCACGAGATTGCACACGCCATCGCCGAGCATCAGCGCGAATATTTTTCGGAGGCCTTGCTGGCGATTCACCGTCCTGACCTGCCGCTGGATGTGGTGCAGGAACGCCTCGATTCCGATCTTCCCCTGCAGCTGCGATTGGCGCGTCTGTCGTTTATCCAGGAACAGGAGGCGGACCAGCTGGGCATGATCATCGCCCACCGCGCCGGCTGGCCGCCAACCGCAATGCTGCGCTTCTACCGCAAACTCGCGTCCGACACAGACGCCGCGCCACTGCTCGCCTCCCATCCCGACGCCGCCGCACGCATCAGCATGGCCAAAGGCATGCTGCGCCTGTTCGGTGGGCCTTAATCAGAGCACCTTCTGCACTACCTCGGCCATGGCGGCGTAGCCGGCGTCGCTGGGGTGCAGGTGGTCGCCGCAGTCATAGGCGGGGAGCAGGCGCGTTGAATGAGCCGGGTCGCGCAGGGCGGCATCGAAGTCGGCGACAGTGTCGAAGGCGCCGCTGTGGCGAATCCATTCGTTGACCTGGCGGCGCACGGCGTCCTTGGCGGGCGTGTGGTGGCCTTCGAATGGCGTGCCTTGCAGCGAGCCTTCGTATGGTGGCAGCGTGGCGCCGATGATGCGCACGTTGGCCGCGTGGGCGCGGGCGATCAGCTGGCGGTAGGCGGCGATCAGTTGCTCGGCGGTGGCTGGTGCGTCTTGCGGCGCAAACGCGCTGCCGGGCCAACCGATGTCGTTGATGCCCATCAGGACTACGACTGTGCCCACGCCCGGCTGGTCAAGTACATCGTGCTGGAAACGGTCAGCTGCTTTCACGCCCATTTTGTCGCCTAACAGTCGCGCGCCGGCGATACCGGCGTTGGCAACGCCGATTCCTTGCTGCGCCAGGCGCCCGGCCAGGTAGTCGGGCCAGCGGCGATTCTGGTCCGGCGTGGAACCGTTGCCGTCGGTGAGCGAGTCGCCGAATGCCACGACTGTGCGGTGCTGCCGCGTGTCGCCGCCGGCGACTTCCACGGCGCTCAGGAAGGCGCGGCCTTGCAGCAATTGCGCGCCGTCCAGGTTCGCAGCGGCGGTAGCGTTGCCGGACGCGATGTAGCCCGTCTGCCAGGTGCCCCAGTGGAAGGTCGTCGTCGGTGCGCGCTGCGGCAGCCAGGTTGAAATAGTCAGGCGCTGCAGCGGCGGCAGGACGAAATCCAGCGCGTCGCTGGTTGCCGTCTGCCCCGGCGCGATCGTCACCGAGCGATGGCCGCCAAAGGTCAGCACTGCCGTGCTCCCCACGTCCACCGCCGACGTCGCCCCGCCCGTCGCCGCCATCGACGCGCGCGGCTGTCGCAACGGCCGCTGGCGTACTGTCGGCGCCGGCTGCTGCGCCGCTTGCTGGTTGGCCGGACGCTGGCGTGTTGGCGGCTGTGTTGGGAACGGTGCGGGCGATGCGGGCTTCGCCGATGATCAGGGGTTCGCTGCCGTAGCGGTTCGAGAAGGATACGCGCAGCCGGGTGCCGCCCGCGCTGGTGCGCACGACTTCGCGCACGGTTTGTCCCTCCAGCACTGCGGGCACATTGGTCGGCAGCGCAAATTCTGCGCCCCAGGTAGGCTGCGGCGAGGCGTACCAGGTGGTGATCCAGTCATCCGCAGCGGCGGTAGTTGCGATGGATGCGGCAGCGACGGCGGCGATGATCTTGTGCATGGCATTCTCCAGAAAAGTAAGGTGAAACCATGTTGACTCATTCGAATTCTGGATGGTAGAAGGTAAAAACGACTAAAGCTCATTCCAATGTAGAATGAGAGACATGGATACCATCCGCTCCCTCCACTACTTCGTGCGTGCCGTCGAACTGGGCAGCCTGTCCGCCGTCGCGCGCGAACAGAACACCACTCAGCCGACGGTCAGCAAAATTGTGGCTGCGCTGGAAGAAGACCTCGGCGTGCGTCTGCTGGAGCGAAATACGGCCAGCCTGTCGCCGACAGTGCAGGGCAGACGATTCTATGAGCGCGCCAAAGGCATCCTGGAGGAGTACGAAGAAGCCGTGGCCGACGTGCGCGGCGATACGGCCAACGCCACCGGGCTGTTGCGCGTGAACGCCCCCGTCGCGCTGGGGCAATTCCGCCTGAACGCCATCGTGCAGGAATTCCTGCGCGACTATCCGGGGATGGAAATCGAACTGGTTCTGAACGACCGTATGGCCGATCTGGTGGAAGAGGGCGTGGACGTGGCACTGCGTCTTGGCAGCGATCTGCCGCCCAATGCCATCGCGCGCAGAGTCGCCGTCTCGCCGCGCTATCTGGTTGCGTCGCCCGCCTATCTGAAGGCGCACGGCACGCCTGGCCAGCCGCAGGATCTGCAACAGCACGACTACATCCGGTTCGCCTGGCTGAGTACCGGCGACGATGTCACGCTACGCAAGGGCGAACAAACCGTCACGGTGCGCACGCATGGCCGCTACCGCGTCAACAACGCACTGGCCATCAGGGACAGTCTCACAATGGGGGCAGGCATCGGCCTGTGTCCTGCATGGCTGGTGCACGACCTGCTGGAAGCACGCAAACTGAAACACGTGCTGCGCGCCTGGCAGGGCGACGCGCAGGAAGTGCATCTGCTCTATCCCTCGCGCCGTTACCAGCCGCTGCGCGCCCGCCTGTTCATAGACTTTATCCAACAGCGCCTGGCGACGCTGCCGGGATTTACTACTTAGCCACGCTTGCGGTCGTGGCGCCACAGCACATCGCTGCCGCCTGCAAAACGGTTCAGCACGCGTGACAGCACGAACATCAGGTCCGACAAACGGTTCACGTACTGGCGTGGATGATCGTGAATGGTTTCCGCCTTGCCCAGCGTGACAATCGCACGTTCGGCGCGGCGGCATACGGTGCGGCAGATATGGGCTTGCGACGCGGCGCGCGAACCGGCCGGCAGAATGAACTCCGTCAGCGCCGGCAGCGTGGCGTTGTATTTTTCCAGCAGACCGTCCAGACGCTCCACATGCTCGTCCTTGATCATCTGGTAACCGGGGATGCACAGCTCTCCGCCCAGGTCGAACAGGTCGTGCTGGATCATCACCAGCTCTTCGCGCATCTCATCCGGCATGTCTTCGCACAGCAGCAGGCCGATGTTCGAATTCAGCTCATCCACCTCGCCGATGGCGTGAATGCGCACGCTGTCTTTGTCCACGCGGGTGCCGTCACCCAGGCCGGTGGTGCCCTTGTCGCCGGTGCGGGTGGCGATTTTAGAAAGTCGATTACCCATGGTAAAAATCCTTAGTCTTAACGACAGCGAGGATACGACAAATTACCAGTGGTTGGGCGGGGATTTCGCCGGTGCGGGGCTATTTGCCCCTACAATCTGTACTAAACAAGGCTCCAGACCAAGAAAACATGACCCCAGCTTCCAACGAGCCTGCATTCAGCGCTGAGCGACAGCGCGCCGTGGCCGCCGCCTTGAACGCGGCGCTGCCCGCGGGCTGCGTGCTGTCCGAATTGGAGGACACGCGGCCTTATGAGTGCGATGGCCTGTCCGCTTACCGACAGCCGCCCATGGTGGTTGTGCTGCCGCAGGACGAGGCACAGGTTGTCGCAGTCCTGAAAGTCTGCCGAGATATGCATGTGCCGATCGTGCCGCGCGGCGCGGGCACTGGCTTGTCCGGCGGCGCCATGCCGATTGCGGACGGCGTCGTGCTGTCCACCGCGCGCATGAACCGCATCGTGCGCATGGACGCGACCTCGCGCACTGCGGTGGTGCAGCCGGGCGTGCGCAACCTCGCTATTTCCGAGGCGGCCGAACCCTTCGGATTGTATTACGCGCCCGATCCTTCCTCGCAGATCGCCTGCACCATTGGCGGCAATGTGGCCGAGAATTCGGGTGGCGTGCATTGCCTGAAGTACGGCCTGACCGTGCACAACGTGCTGCGGGTGCGGATGGYGACCATTGAAGGCGATGTAGTGGAGCTGGGCAGTGAGGCGCTGGATGCGCCGGGACTGGACTTGCTGGCGGCCTTCGTTGGGTCGGAAGGCATGCTGGGCATCGTCACTGAAGTCACGGTGAAGCTGGTGCCCAAGCCCGCTGTAGCGCGCGTGATCATGGCGTCGTTCGACGAAGTGGTGAAGAGCTGCAGCGCGGTGGCCGACGTCATCGCGGCAGGCATCATACCGGCCGGCCTGGAGATGATGGACCAGACTTCGGTGCGCATGGTCGAACCTTTTGTGCGCGCTGGCTACGACACGGATGCTGCGGCCATTCTGCTGTGCGAGGCAGATGGCACGGCCGAAGAAGTGGAAGAGGAAATTGTGCGCATGTCGGGCGTGCTGGAAGCTGCGGGCGCCAGCCGCATACAGGTTTCGACCAGCGAGTCCGAGCGCCTGAAATTCTGGTCAGGCCGCAAGAATGCCTTCCCGGCAGCGGGGCGCATTTCACCGGACTATTACTGCATGGACGGCACCATCCCGCGCATCCATCTGGCGCGCGTGCTGGTCGGTATTGCGGAGATGGAGCGCAAGTACGGGCTGCGTTGCGCGAACGTGTTCCATGCCGGTGACGGGAACCTGCATCCCCTGATTCTGTTCGATGCGAACCAGCCGGACGAGCTGCAGCGCGCCGAGGCGTTTGGCGCGGAAATTCTGGCGCTGTGCGTGGAAGTGGGTGGCACGATCACGGGCGAGCATGGTGTGGGCATCGAGAAGATCGATTCGATGTGCGTGCAGTTTGCTCCTGCGGAGCTGGCGGCATTTCATGCGGTGAAGGGGGCTTTCGATCCGCAGGCGCTGCTGAATCCGAACAAGGCAATTCCGACGCTGAACCGCTGCGCGGAGTTCGGCAAGATGCACGTTTCCGGCGGCCGCTTGCCACATGCGGGTCTGCCGCGATTCTGATGGGTGATGATGCAAGCAATTCTTGAACAGTTTCGTGAGCAGGTGAAGGGCGCTTCGGCGTCGGGCACTGCGCTGTGCATTCGCGGCGGTGGCACGAAGGATTGGTACGGCGAGGCGCCGCGCGGTTCGGTGCTCGACACGCGGGCCTACAGTGGCGTGGTCGATTATGAGCCGACGGAGTTGGTGATTACGGTTCGCTGCGGGACGCCGCTTGCCGAGGTCGAGGCATTGCTCGCCGGGCAGCGTCAGATGCTGGCGTTTGAACCGCCGCGTTTTGGGGCGGCGTCGACGATTGGCGGTGTGGTGGCTGCGGGCTTGTCCGGCCCGCGCCGTGCCACTGCTGGCGCGGTGCGCGATTTCGTGTTGGGCGCGCAGCTGATGGATGGCCGCGGCGAACTGCTGAACTTTGGCGGGCAGGTCATGAAGAATGTCGCGGGCTACGATGTTTCGCGGCTGCTGGCGGGATCGTTTGGTACTTTGGGGCTGATTACGGAAGTGTCGCTCAAGGTTTTGCCGATGCCGTTCCGCGAA
This sequence comes from Pseudoduganella sp. RAF53_2, assembly GCF_052113985.1. Lineage (NCBI taxonomy): Bacteria > Pseudomonadati > Pseudomonadota > Betaproteobacteria > Burkholderiales > Oxalobacteraceae > Pseudoduganella > Pseudoduganella sp. RAF53_2. The sequence goes on from NZ_JBFRDW010000264.1 coordinate 6,383, forward strand.
GAGACTATTCGCTTTGAGATGGACGAGATCACGGCCCTGGCGCGCATTAACGCGTGGGCGGGGCAGCCGCTGCCGATTTCGGCCAGTTGCTGGCGCGCCGGCGTGCTGACCGTTCGCCTGTCCGGCGCCGATGCCGCCATTCGCGCGGCCTTGCAAAAGCTGGGCGGCGAGCAGCTGTCGAACGCTGACGCCTTCTGGACCGCTCTGCGTGACCAGGCCGGTCCCTTCTTTACGCCCACGGCTTCCGGCGCAACCACCGCGTCGCCTGGTGACGACATGCTGCGCGGCGGGGGCGACACCGATGCCCTCGTCGCGGCACGGGGCGGCGCCAGTGTGGCCGCCGGCGGCGACCTGTGGCGCCTGTCCGTGCCGCCCGCCGCCAGCGCGATCATCCTGCGCGGCGAGCAGCTGATCGAGTGGGGCGGCGCCCAGCGCTGGCTGCGCGTGCCGGCAGAAGGCGATATGTCCGCCACCGCGGACGCGATTCGGCGTACTGTCGCGGCGGCAGGTGGCCACGCGACGCTGTATCGTCGTGGGACGCCTGCCGATGTGACTTCGGCACCGGCGGGAGAGGCGCGCGGTGATGTCGCGGTGTTCCATCCGCTGCAGCCGGCGCTGGCGAGAATTCATGAGCGGCTGAAGGCGGGGTTTGATCCGTCCGGCATTTTCAATCCTGGCCGCATGTACTGAGTTATGCAAACCAATCTGGCTGATTTCATCAAGAACACGCGCGAGGGCGACGAGGCCGAGGCGATCCTGCGTGCCTGCGTGCACTGCGGTTTCTGTACCGCCACCTGCCCGACCTACCAGCTGCTGGGGGACGAGCTGGATGGTCCGCGTGGACGCATTTATCTGATCAAGCAAGTGCTGGAAGGCGCGCCGGTCACCGAGAAAACCCAGCTGCACCTGGACCGCTGCCTGACCTGTCGAAACTGCGAATCGACATGCCCGTCCGGCGTGCAGTATGGCCGACTGGCCGACATCGGCCGCAAGATCGTCGAGCAGCGCGTGCAGCGTCCCGTGGTCGACCGTGTGAAGCGTTATGTGCTGAAAGAAGCTTTGCCGCGCAAATGGCTGTTCACGCCGGCGTTGCGCGCGGGCCAGGTATTCAAGCCGCTGCTGTCGAAGGACCTGCAGGACAAGATCCCGCCCATGCGCAGCGCAGGTGCCTGGCCGGCACGCGAGCATGCGCGCAAGATGCTGGTGCTGGACGGCTGCGTGCAACCGGGACTGGCGCCGAATATCAACGCCTCCACCGCGCGCGTGCTGGATGCGCTGGGCGTGCAACTGATCGTGGCGC
>NZ_JBFRDW010000265.1:0-7681 GCF_052113985.1 Pseudoduganella sp. RAF53_2
TGACAATGCCCCTGCCGATATCGACACCTTGCTGGTCGCTGGCGGCCACAATGTGCTCGACCTGGAAACCAACCATCATCTGATGGACTGGCTGGTGCATAAGGCAGGCACGGTGCGCCGCATGGCCTCCGTCTGCTCCGGCGCCCTGCTGCTGGGCGCCGCCGGTCTGCTGGACGGCCGCCGCGTCACCACGCACTGGAACGTGTCGGGCAGCCTGGCGCGCCGCTTTCCGCAGGCGCAGGTGGAGCATGACCGCATCTTCATCCGCGACGGTTCGCTCTACACGTCGGCCGGTGTGAGCGCGGGCATGGATCTGGCTCTGTCGCTGGTGGAAGAAGATCTGGGCCGCGACGTGGCGCTGAAAGTAGCGCGCGAGCTGGTAATGTTCCTGAAGCGCCCCGGCGGCCAGTCGCAGTTCAGCGCCCATCTGGCCGCACAGACGGCAGAGCGCAGCAATATCCGCGCTTTGCAGGAGTGGGTACTGGAGAATCTGGACCAGGATTTATCGGTCGAACGCCTGGCGACGCAGGCCGGCATGAGCGTGCGCAATTTCTCCCGCCAGTTCAAGCAGGACACCGATACCACGCCCGCCGACTTCGTCGAGAGCGCCCGTATCGACGCGGCGCGCCGCATGCTCGAAGATACGCCGACGCCGCTTAAACGCGTAGCGGCGCGTGCCGGTTTCCACGATCCCAACAGTTTGCGCCGTGCCTTCGTGCGACGCCTCGGCGTCACGCCGGGCGATTACCGCAACCGTTTTCAAAACGACGCTTGACCGTACGCAACGGCGGATCAATGATCCGCCCTACGTCATTGATCCGCTGCGCATGAGCAGCCGCTCAGCTCGCAGTATGGTGGAACACCTGGCGCAGGTATGCGAGGAAAGTCTCGTCCTTGCACAAGGTCTTTCCTGGCGAGTCGGACAGCTTGGCCACCGACTGGCCATTGCAGCGGACGATCTTCATCACGATGTTCAGCGGCGTCAGGCCCATGTCGTTGGTGAGCCAGGTTCCGATACCGAATCCGACCATGATGCGGTCGGCGAAGTGCTTGTAGATGCGGAAGGCGGAGTTGAAATCGAGGCCGTCCGAGAACACCAGGCGCTTGGTCTTCGGGTCGATGCGCAATGAGAGGTAGTGCGCGATGGCCTTGTCACCCCATTCAATCGGATCGCCCGAATCGTGGCGCAGGCCGTCGAACAATTTGGCGAAGTAGAGGTCGAAGTCGTCGAGGAAGGCATCCATGCCGACAACGTCGGTTAGCGCGATACCGAGATCGCCGCGATACTCATGCACCCAGGCGTCCAGCGCGGCCTTCTGGAAATCGCGCAGACGCACGCCGAAGGCCTGGAACGACTGCATATACTCGTGCGCCATGGTGCCGATCGGGATCAGGCCGAACTTGTAGGCCTGATAGACATTGGATGTGCCCTTGAAATACTCCGGCACTTCGCGCGCCAGGCGCTGCACCACTTCATCATGCCATTGCGCGGAGAAGCGGCGGCGCAGGCCGAAGTCGGACAGCTCGAAAGGATTGCGCAATGGCGTCTCGCTGCCGAAAGCCTTGAGTGCCTTGATCTTTTCGCCCAGGCGCCGGCAGCCCTCATCCCACGCGGCCTTCTGGTCAAAGCGGCGGAAGTACAGTTCATTGACGATGTAGAGCACGAAGATCTCGAAGGCCATCACGTGCACTTGCGGACCGGCGGCGAGAATCTGCAGCGTGTCGCCATCCGTGGTGACGGTGATGAATTTGCGCTGGAAGCGGAACACCGTGAGGAAGTCCACGAAGTCGCTTTTCATGTAGCGCAGTGAGCGCAGGTAGGCCAGTTCCTGTTCGCTGAAGGTCATGGAGCAGAGATGATCCAGCTGCGCTTCGACTTCCTCTTTCAGCTCGGCCAGCGGAAACGCCGGCTTGTTGCGGCAGACGAATTCGTATTCGGTGTGCGAATTGGGGTGGCTATGCAGGAGCGCCTGCCACATGGTGAATTTATACAGATCGGTTTCGAGCAGGCTGCGTACTACTGGAATCATGATTGGTCTTTCTTATCGGCCCGCGTTCACCAGCAGCTCCTGCAGCACGTCGCCGGATTGGGCGAGGCGCGCGCCGCGCTGCTGCATGCGCTGGATGAAGTCGTGGTACTGGCGATCGAAGCCAGTCACGGCGCTCATGCAGTCGGTGATGAGGACGAGCTTTGCCGGATCGATGTGATCGGCGAGGTGTTCGGTGGTGGCCTTCACGCAGTGGCTGCTGGCTTCACCGGCGATGAAAATGAGGTCGGCGCCAGCCAGGCTGTCGATCAGGCGTTTATTGATTTGCGTGCCGGGATCTTTTGGATCAGGCACTTCGGCCATCACGGCCGAATAGTGCTCGGTCCATGGATTCGAGCCCTTGGTGACTTTGTCGACGATGCCCAGCTTCTGGTCTTCCCAGTGGTTGTAGGCTTCGCGCACGTCTTCGTGCACGTTATGGCCCCAGGAGCCGATCTCGCAATGGACGGGCCAGACCATCAGCTGGTAGCGGCCGGCTTCTTCCAATGCGTCCAGGTATTCGAGTACGCGCGCTTTCGCTGCCGGGTCGCGCGGCGTATAGCCGGCCGCGCGCACGGCGGCTGCGGAGATTTGCGTGAACGGCGCAACCGGGCCGCCATCGCCGGCAATCCAGAAAGTCGGATGGGCGACGTCGTAGCGGTGGTGCGAATCCAGCGTGACGGTGATAGCGGAGATGCCGTTGCGGCCGCGATTGATCAGGCCTGCGAGACGCAGCATGTCCTGATGCGCGCCCGGCACAGGCAGCGCGGGCGCATGCGCAGCGCGCGTGGCGGGATTCTCTGGCAGATAGCTCGCGGGCAGATCGCAGAAGTCGTTCTGCGGGTCGATGATGAGCAAATGCAGGCGTTTCATGAAGTCTCCGGGACGAACATATCGCTACATGATACCCGCCGCGGCTCAGTTGCGGGGATTGAAGGACCAGGTCACCGAATAGATCTTCCATCTGCCATCGCGCTTGACCAGCTGCCAGGCCTCCACGCCATCGTTCTGCACTTTGCCGTCCAAAACGAATTCATAGTCGAACTGCATCCAGGCCAGATCAGTGTCCTGCGTGATCTTTACATTGTGGAAGCGCTCTTCCACCGCGCGCTTTTCGCGCTTCAGATAGCCGGCGAAATCATGGAAGCCTCCAGCCCGCACACCATCCGTGTTCGGATCGGACTCTTCGCGCGCACGGCGCACATACTCGTCCGACGCAGGGGAAGTGAACAGGATGTTCGGATTCAGCATCAGCGAGGCGARCTGCTTGTGGTTCTTGGTCTTCAGCGCGGACTGGAAATCTTCAGCAATCTGGGTGATGGCCTTGATCTCTTCCGGCTTGTTGGCGGGGGCGGCGATGGCTGCGGTGGCGCAGTACAGCAGGCTGGCAATGATGAGTTTATTCATGTTGCCAGCATAATAAAAAAGGGGCAGGAAAGCCAGCGGCTTGCCTGCCCAGGGGAATACTCAGGGGAGAATCAGATTACGCAGCGACCAGTTCGTCGATCGACTTGCGGCTCTTGGCGATGGCGTCGGCAACCGCCTGCTCGCCCATGGCCACGCCTTCAGCGCGGATGAAGGTCACGTCGGTCAGGCCGATGAAGCCCAGGAAGGTGCGCAGGAAGGTGGTCAGGTGGTCGTATGCCGCTGCAGGACCTTCGCTGTACGCGCCGCCGGATGCGGTGAACACATACACCTTCTTGCCTTTGACCAGGCCTTCAGGACCATTGGCGCCGTACTGGAAGGTGCGGCCAACGCGGGCCACGTGGTCGATCCATGCCTTCAGGTTCGACGGTACGGAGAAGTTGTACATTGGCGCGCCGATCACGATCACGTCAGCAGCCAGCACTTCGTCAACCAGGGTGTCGGAAGTCTTCACCGCGAAAGCCTGCTCCGCGTTGCGCGCTTCGGCCGGGGTGAAGAAGGCGCCCATCATCTGCTCGGTCAGGTGAGGCACTGGATTGATCGCCAGATTGCGCTCGGTAACGGTGCCGGCTGGGTTAGCGGCTTTCCATTTTGCTACGAATTCGGTCGACAGTTGACGGGACAGGGAACCTTCGCTGCGCACGCTGCTGTTGATGTGAAGAATATTTGCCATGTTTTGGAACTCCTCAGGGAATTGGTGAGTGATTGCAGTCATCATAGATCGCGTTTAATATCGAGGAAATCCCCTTTTTATCAATCGATAGCATCGATTTTCTTGATATGCGTGACCCCGGCCTTCCCACTCTCGAACAGCTGCGCGTCTTCATTGCCGTGATCGACCACGGCGGTTTCGCCCATGCCGCGCGCGCCCTGCACCGCACCCAGTCGGTGGTCAGCTACACCATCGCCAACCTGGAAGAGCAGCTGAATATCGAACTGCTCGACCGCAGCAAACGCAAGCCCGTGCTGACCGAAGCAGGCAAGGCCCTGCTGGCCGATGCGCGCGCCGTGGCCAGCAAAGTTGACGGCATGCGTTCGCGCGCGAAAGCGCTGGGACAAGGCCTGGAACCGGAAGTGTCGATCGTGGTGGACATCATGTTCCCCACCTGCCTGCTGGTGCGCATCCTCGAATCCTTCCAGCAGGAGTTCCCCACCGTGTCCCTGCGTCTGCACACGGAAGCGCTGGGCGCGGTGACCCAGCTGGTGAAAGACCGCCGCTGCCAGCTTGGCGTGGCCGGGTGGCAGATGGCGCAAGGCGCGGACCTGGAGCGCCACGCGGCGGGCCACGTGAAGATGATGCCGGTGTGCTCGCCCAAGCATCCGCTGGCGCAGATCGAAGGCGTGATTCCGACCAGCGTGGCGCGCGAGCATTTGCAGCTGGTGGTGACCGACCGCAGCGTACTCACGCAAGGCCAGGACTTCGGCGTGCAGGCGCTGCGCGACTGGCGGCTGGGCGACCTCGGCTCCAAGCACGCCCTGCTGCGCGGCGGTATCGGCTGGGGCAATATGCCTGAAGCCATGATTGCGGACGACCTGAAGGCCGGCTATCTGGTGCGTCTGCACGTACAGGAAGGCAGTGAGTTGCTATATCCCTTGTACGTGATCCATCGCGGCGACGATGAGCTGGGGCCTGCCGGCAAGTGGCTGCGCGAGCAGTTCATCCAGCTCGACCACAAGCTGCCTCAGCATCCTTTCTAGCTGCTGGTCCTACAAATCCGCGGCGCGTGCGCCGACACACCTCGCATGGTCAGCGGCCTAGCATGACCTCTACCTTCACCACGAAATGAAAGGAGACGGATCATGGCATCACAGGACAAGCAAGGCAATCGCAGCGGCAGCAGCCGCCAAAGCAGTGGCGCCGGCAGCTCGGGCAGCCGCGACGATCAAAGCATGCGCGACGACCAGAACGAGGTCAGCCAGCAGAACCAGCAGAGCGGCAGCCAAGGCAGCCAGCAGTCCGAGCGCAAAGGCCGCCAGCTGACGGCTGAGGACGAAGACGAGCGCGCACGCCAGACCCAGCAAGGCGGACAACGTTCCGGCATGGGCAATCCGGGCGGCAGCCAGCAGTCGGACCGCTCACGCGAGAATTCGGACGACTGGCGCCAGCAATCAGGTAGCCAGCAGTCCGGCAACAAGGCCGAAGGCCAGCGTGAAAACCTGACCGGCGGCAATCAGCAGTCGGGCCGCGGCGCAGGCCAGCAAAGCACCGGCAACCAGTCGCGTGGCGAAACCAGCGGTTCGCGTGGCGGCGGCAAAGACCAGTCGCGCTAACGACTGACGAGGCCGTGTCGCATTCGGCGCCTGACCCGAAATGCTACACGTGCTCAGCCGTGGAGGGCGCGCAGGTGCGTGCGCAGGCGCTGCACCTCCTCGGTCAGATCGACCACCAGCGCCGCGAGGTCTTCGTTGRCATCGAAGTCCTGTTCAACGCGGCGCAAATTCCTTGCACGGACCAGATCGACGCTGGTGAAACGCCAGGCTTCCGGCTGCGCGTCCGTGCCTCCCAGCAAAATGCCTGAGTGCACCCGGTGCACCACCCATTCCGGTTCCACCGCGCAGGCGCGGGCCAGTTCTTCCAGAGTCAGTGCCGCTTCGTCCAGCAACACGCAATTGATGATGGAGTTCATGTCTTAGCCTCGTGGATTGAATGGCAGGTCGCGCGCCATTTGCTCGTAGAGCTGGCGCGCCTTGTCGCTGTCGGCCTGCGGCAGCACCACTTCCAGAATCAGGTAGAGATCGCCCGCCGTGCCATTCGGCCCGCTCGCCGGAATGCCGCGTCCTTTCAGGCGCAGCTTGCGGCCGGTCTGGCTTTTCGGCGGCACGGTCACGGTCACGCGGCCGGACGGCGTACTCACTTCGATTTCGCCGCCCAGCATGGCTTCCCATGGCGTGACGGGCACCGTTTCATACACATCGCGGCCCTCGGCGCGGAAGCGGGTGTCCGGCATGAAGCTGATTTCCAGGTAGAGATCGCCCGGCTCGCCGCCGCCCATGCCCGGCTCGCCCTGCCCGCTCAGGCGCAGTTGCTGGCCTTCCGTGACGCCCTTGGGAATATTGAGGTTGAGGGTTTTTTCGCGTGTAACCACGCGGCCCTGCGCATCCATTTCCGGCACACGCATGCTGATGGTGCGCGTGGCGCCGTGGTAGGCGTCATGCAGGTCGATCTGGATGGAGGCATGGCTGTCGCTGCCTTGCATGCGGAAGCTGCCGCCTCCGCCACCGCCACCGCGCCGTCTGCCGGCATGGGCGAACAGGTCGGCAAAGAAGTCGCTGGGATCGCCTTCGAAGCTGGAGCCCCAGTCCGGCGGCGGACGGAACTCCTGGCCGGCGCGGTAGCCGCCCTGCCCCAGCTCGTCGTAGGCGGCCTTTTTCTCGGGGTCGCTCAAGACGCCGTAAGCTTCGTTGAGCTCCTTGGTCTTGGCATCCGCATCCGGTTCCTTGCTCACGTCCGGGTGGTACTTGCGCACCAGCTTGCGGTAGGCCTTCTTGATCTCGTCTTGGCTGGCCGTCTTGGCGACGCCCAGCGCGGCGTAGTAGTCCTTGTATTCCACGGCGTGCTCTCCAGGTGAAGATCCGGGAGAGCACAGCTTAGCAGAAGATCAACGGACGCGTCGCAAGGACGACAGGCGGTCGCGCAGATTGCGCAGGTTGTACTGGCCCGGACCGAACACCTGGCACTGGCCGCGGTAGTCGGCGTGTTCGCACAGTTCCCAGGTGCCTTCGTGGATCACCATGGAATTGGCGTGGTCGTTGAAGCCGACATCGGTCAGGGTGCGGATGTCGCCGCTGATGCCGATGGCGCGGCCGCTGAAGTTGTCGCCGTCGAACAGTTCAACGGCAGCGCCGCCCTGATAGCCGCCGCCCTGCCAGCCATTGCCGTTGTGGTAGCCGCCCTGCCAGTTGCCATCACGGTCGCGGCGGTCGCGCCATTCCTCGCGTTCACGTTCACGATTGCGCTCACGTTCGCGCCATTCGCGGCGCTCGTCGTCGCGGTAGCCACCGCCGCCGCCTTCCACTTCGCGGGCGGAGGAGATGACGTTGTTGAAGCGGCCCAGGTTCGGGTACTCGCCGCGGCCAAACACAGCGCAGGCGCCGCCGAAGTCGCGGTGCTCGCACACTTCCCAGGAACCGGAACGCACGATCATGCTGGAGGCGCGGTCGTTGAAGCCCAGTCCAACGAAGTCGTTGCTGCCGCCGCGGATGGTGACTTGCTGGCCGCTGAAATTGGG
>NZ_JBFRDW010000266.1:0-7672 GCF_052113985.1 Pseudoduganella sp. RAF53_2
CCTGCTGGATGGCGATCGGGCTGGCGTCAAATGTTTGCGCGATGGCGGGGAACGACGGCAGGTAGGTATCGATGGCCAGCGGGCCGACCATGGTCAGGCCGGCGAGCAGCAGGGTAAGCAGGAGGTTCTTCATGTAAGGCCTTGTTATCAGGCCGACATTCTAAGGGAATTTTCTTATATCCGCAGGAGCATAAGCTTGTGCGAATATATTCTTTCAAATCAGAGCGTGTGCTCGGTAAGCTGAACGATTGCACAAGCATTTGCATTCTTCTCATATGGCCATTGATTCCTACGGCGCCGACAGCGGCGCAGGGCGCTGGGACCTGGACGAAGTTGTCCGCCAGCTGCGCGTGTCGCGCGAAGCGACCCACAATATCCGCCACCAGCGCCGCGTGCGCGAGCTGCCTTCGCGCGCTGCGCTGGAGCAGATCCTGAACGGCTTGTCGGCCGTGCTATTTCCCACGCATTACGGGCGGCCCAATCTGACCGACGAAAGCATCGACTACTTCGTGGGCGATACGCTGAACACGACGCTGGATCTGCTGGCGGACCAGGTGCGGCGCGGGCTGATTTTCACGGCCGGCCCGGAATGCAATGAGGATGAGCAGGGACGCTGCGCAGTGCAGGTCACGCGCGAGTTCGYGGCCTCGCTGCCGTCGATCCGCGCGTTGATCGTGTCGGATGTGCACGCGGCGTATGCGGGCGATCCGGCGGCGACGTCGATTGCGGAGATCATGCTGTGCTATCCGGGCACGATCGCGATCCTGTATTACCGCCTGGCGCACAGCCTGCACCGATTGGGCTCGCCCTTCATTGCGCGCATGATTTCGGATATCGCGCATTCGCTGACGGGCATCGACATCCACCCGGCGGCGCAGATTGGCGCCAGCTTCTTCATCGACCACGGCACCGGCGTGGTGATYGGCGAAACCGCCATCATCGGCCAGCGCGTGCGTCTGTACCAGCACGTGACGCTGGGCGCCAAACGCTTCCCTTCGGACGATTCCGGCAACCTGATCAAGGGTACGCCGCGCCATCCGATCGTGGAAGACGACGTGGTGATCTACGCCGGCGCCACGGTACTGGGACGCATCACCATTGGCGCGGGGTCCACCATCGGCGGTAATGTGTGGCTTACACAGAGCGTGCCGGCCAACAGCAACGTCTCGCAGGCCCAGTCCCGCAGCGACTAAAGTCGCGCCAAATTCGAAGGCAGGATGTCCAAATGGCGTACCTGACTCCGAATCAGGCGACGGTGCGGCGCATCGAGGCGATATCGCGCATTGGCGGGGCGCCAAACAGGCGGCTGTATTCGCGGTTGAATTGGGACGGGCTTTCGTAGCCCACTTCGAAAGCGGCGGTAGAGGCGTCGAAGCGCTCTTCAAGCATCAGGCGCCGCGCTTCGTGCAGGCGGAGCTGCTTCTGGTACTGCAGCGGGCTGACGGCCGTCATGGTGCGGAAGTGCTGGTAGAAGGTGGATGCGCTCATCGACACGCGCGCCGCCAGTTCGTCCATCGATACCGAGGAGCGGAAATTCTCCTTCAGCCAGCTGATTGCCTGCGCAATCTGATGCGTGATGCTGCCCGTGGTGGCCATGTGCCGGATGCGCGCGCCTTGTTCGCCGGTGAGCAGGCGGTAGTAAATCTCGCGCAGGATCAGCGGCGCCAGAATCGGAATGTCCTGCTCGGACGACAGCAGGTTGACCAGGCGCTGGAAGGCGGAAATCAGTTCCAGGTCCACCATGCCGGTCGCCATGCCGCGATGTGATGGTTCGCGGCGCGGCGGCGGCAGGTGGCTGTCGAGCACCAGCTGTGAAATCTCGCGCAAATCCAGGATCAGGCAAATACCAAGGAAGGGCTGTTCGGCACTGGCGTCAAGCACCTGGAAAATTCCCGGCACGTGCAGCGACGACACCAGGTAATTCCGGGCGTCGTAGACATAGGTATCCTCGCCCAGCGACACGCTCTTGCGGCCCTGCGCCACCACGCACACGCAAGGCTCATACAGGCCGCTGGTCGGTTCGGTGGGACCGTCATGCCGGTACAGCATCAGGCCGGGCACCGGCGTTTTGAACTGCGGCTGGCGCACAGTCCACTGATTGACACTTTGTGCCAGCGCGTTCAGGGCCGAGCCGGCTTCAATTGTTCCATTGTTCTGCACTGCTGCTCCAGGATACTTTGCGACGGTTTACAGCATATCGCCAAATTTACCGCCTGTGCGGGCCGCCGGAGAATCAGGCAAGAATCCCGAAGAGACAGGCTAACGGCGCCGCTGCCCCGAGGACTACGATTTCCGCCTCATTTACCAAAAGGTGGAACCATGCCAATCAATGTCCGATCCTACGCGGCGTATTCCGCGACCTCCGTGCTGGAGCCGTTCAACTTCAATCGCCGCGACCCGCGCCGCGACGACGTGACCATCGATATCCTGTACTGCGGCGTGTGCCATTCCGATCTGCACACGGCGCGCAATGACTGGGGCTGGAGCAGCTATCCCATCGTGCCGGGCCACGAAATCATCGGCCGCGTCAGCGCAGTCGGCGCGGATGTCACCGCCTTCAAAGTCGGCGACACCGTCGGCGTAGGTTGCCTGGTCGATTCCTGCGGCCATTGCCCGGCCTGCGCGCAGGATCACGAACAGCACTGCCTCGAAGTGCCGACTTTCACTTACGGCGGCAACGACCGCATCGACGGCAGCATGACGCAGGGCGGCTATTCCGAAAAAGTGGTCGTCAAACAGGAATTCGTGCTGCGCATTCCGGACGGCCTGGACTTGCGCGGTGCCGCGCCCTTGCTGTGTGCCGGCATCACCACCTGGTCGCCGCTGAAGAATTACGGCGTTGGCCCTGGTAGCAAAGTTGCCGTGGTCGGCCTCGGCGGCCTGGGGCACATGGCCATCAAGTTCGCGCGCGCTCTGGGCGCCGAGGTCACGCTGCTGACGCGCTCGCCGGGCAAGGAACAGGATGCGCGCCGCCTGGGCGCCGACCATGTGGTGCTGTCCACCGACCAGGCGCAGATGGACGCCGCCGGCGGCCGATTCGATCTGATCATCGACACCGTGCCGTACGCGCACGATCTGAATCCCTATATTCCAACGCTGTCCTTTAAAGGCACGCTGGCGCTGGTGGGCTATCTCGGTCCACTGGAGCCGCCGGTGAATTCGGCGGCGATGGTCATGGGCAGCAAGGTGGTGGCAGGCTCGCTGATCGGCGGCATCAAGTCGACCCAGGAAATGCTGGATTTCTGCGGCCAGCACAACATCACATCCGATATCGAAGTGATCGACATGAAGGACATCAACGCCGCCTACGAGCGCATGCTGAAAGGCGATGTGAAGTACCGCTTCGTGATCGACATGGCGACGCTCTGACGCGTCAGGCGTGTCAACGCCCCGTGTTCCTGGACGGATCGCGCCAGGCTTGCGTCTGGCCGAGAACGCGGGTGCCGAAGAAACCGCCTTTGCCTAATTCTCCGCCTATGCCCGCGCTCAGGATGCAGTCGTAGCTTTCGAGATCGGGGCGGGTAGGCATGAAGCGGTTCCAGGGATCGCGCGGACGTTCGGGCGAGCGCAGTTCCTCGCGCATGGGCGAGGATTTGGGCGTGTCGGCGCGCGCAGCTTCGCTGAGCGCTTGGGACGACAGACCGCTGGCCCCGCACAAGCCGTTGTCGCAAGGCGATTGCGCAGCGGCGGGCAGGGAGATCGCCGCAAGGGCGAAGAGGAATGCGAAGTATTTCATACGGCGCATTGTAGGCGTTTACCGCCAGGCGTGCAGGCGAGGCCCGATCTGTTAATCTTCTGAGCATGAACGAATACATTCTCTTCATGCACGATGATGCCGTGGACAGCGCTCTCGCCAACGACAGCCAGCGCTGGGGGCAATACATCGCCACGCTGCGCGCATCGGGGCAGTTCGAYGGCGGCAGTGCAATCGGCTCCGGGACTTTGCTCCGGAAGGGGCGCGCCGGCCAGGCCGCTCCCACCGATATTACCGGCTACATCCGCATTCGCGCCGAGAGTCTCGACGCGGCGCAGCGCTTTCTGATCGGGAACCCGGTCTACGAGGCCGGGGGAACCGTCGAGATCAGGGCGCTGCTGCGGGAGTAATCAGGCGCGGCGGCGAATCACCGGTAATGGCCGAATATGCTACCCTCGCTGCAGTCCTGCACCTGGAGAGCGCGCACATGCCGTCCAAAACCATTGATAGCTACGAGGTCGAGTTCACGGGCGAGAAGCTGGATGGCACGGAGCAGTGGGGCGCTTATGTCGCGATTTACGCGCCGTCGGCGAATCCCATGCATATGACCAAGGTGTACCCCAAGCGGCGGGTGTCGGCAGACCTGGTGCTGCCGGACCAGCGCGCGGCGGAAGCGGAAGCGGAGCGCGCAGCCTCCATCATTCTGGACGAGCTACGTTCCTGATCGCCGGTGCTTGCTGAAGAATTCCAGCATCATGCGGCTGGCGTTGGGACCCGCCCTCACATTGAACTTCAGCGCCGGATCGCCGCCACTCCAGGCATGCCCCAGACCCACAATACGCGCCACGCGCAGCAGCACTTTGCGGCCCACCAGATAATCCCGGACCTCATAAGCATGGCGGCCACGGCCCGCAGCTTTGGCGGTGACGCGCGGCGCCATCCGTGCAGACAGGCCATTCAGTTGCAGCCATTGCTGCGCCAGCTGCTGCTGGTTGACCGGGCGCACCACATGATCGTCTTCCCCCTGAATGAGGATGGCGGGCATGGCAGGCATGGGTCCACGCAGAAGCAGGGCGCGGATGGCGGCATCGGCGTGCACTGCAGCGCCATGGCGCATGACGTGCAGCGCGCCCATGGTGCTATGGCCGGCGCCGAAGACGGGACCGGAATGCAGGCCGACTGCCGCAATCAGGCCGGGATGATTCAGCGCCAGCACGGCCGCCATGCCCGCACCCGCTGACAGCCCGCAAGCATAAACGCGCCGCCGGTCGATCGGGTGCCGCGCGCAGATTTTTTCGACCAGCGATGCCAGTGCCGCCGTTTCGCCGCCGCCTTGCTGGGTCGCCTGGGCATACCAGCGCCAGCAGCGCTGCGCCTGCACGCTGAGCGATTGCTGCGGATAGAGCACGGCGTAGCCTTTGTCTTCCGCCAGCCAGTTCATGCGCGTGCCCTGAGCAAACTGGGTGGCGCTTTGATGGCAGCCGTGCAGCATGACGATCAGCGGCCAGCCGTGCTGGGCAGCCGCCTCCGGCACGCTGTCCGGCAGATACAGCCAATAGCTCATGCGCTGGCCCTCGGCATGGTGCGTCGCCGTCAGCCACTTGCCGGGTGGAGGCGGCGCTACATCGGGCCGCGCATGCTTGCGGATCTGCAGAGCCGGTGCGCTTTTGGCGCCGGCTTTTGCCGGCCTGGCCGCGGCAGCCGCCATCAGCCTGCCCGCGCGGGTCAGGCTGCGCAGCAAACGTACACCAGGAGCCAGCTTGGGCATATCCTTCTCCCACTCACTATGTTGCAGTGCAATATACCTGAGCATGCGCCGACGTGGCGCACGGCGCGGTCAAACTATCGATTTAATCGATTGATAAGTGGTAAATTATGAGTTTTACATGTGGGCAACATGTACGGATAATCCGCTTCATTCACAAACAATGGAGTCTTTTCCGATGAAAAAACTGATCGCTCTGGCCCTGGCTGCCGGCTTCTCGATGGCTGCTGGCGCCGCGAACGAAACCTACGTGCTGGACAACAACCACTCCTTCTCCCGCTTCGAGTACACCCACTTCGGCTACTCCAACCAGGTGAACCGTTTCGACAGCACCACCGGCAAGATCGTGATCGACCGCGCTGCCAAGACCGGTTCCGTGGAAGTGACCATTGATCCGAAGTCCGTATCGACCGGTTCCAGCCTGTTCAACGGTCACCTGCAGGGCGAAGACTTCCTGGACTCCGCCAAGTTCCCGACTATCACTTACAAGTCGACCAAGTTCAACTTCAGCGGCGACAAGCTGGCTACCGTTGACGGCAACCTGACCATCAAGGGCATCACCAAGCCGGTAACGCTGGAGGTGACTGCCTTCCAGTGCATGCCGCACCCAATCCTGAAGAAGGACGCTTGCGGCGCCAACGCCGTGGCCAAGATCAAGCGCACCGACTTCAACGTCGGCAAATACGCGCCTTACGTCAGCGACGAAATGACCCTGACTTTCGCGGTTGAGTCGGTCAAGGAGTAATCCGGTAGCGGCGGATCGGTGATCCGCCCTAGACGAAGCCGAAGATACCCAGTAGCGCGCCCGCCGCCAGCAGCCACAGCAAATGGATGCGGGTGCGCCACACGAATAGTCCCGCCGCGGCAGACAAGGTCCACAGCGGCCAGTCCGTCGCCGGATCGCGGTTCACCGCGCCCAGCACAATCCCCGTCGAAATCAGTAGCGCAATCACCAGCGGCACCATGCCCTGCTTGAAGGCGCGCACCGCACGCAGGTCGCGATTGCGGTGACCCCAGGCTGACGCCAGCAAAGTAATCGCACTGCTGGGCAGCATGATGCCCACCATCATACACAGTACACCCAGCACGGCTGCTGCATGGCTGCCCGCATTCAGCCCCACATTCCAGCCCATCAGCGCGACAAACAGGATATTCGGACCGGGCGCCGCCTGGGCGATGGCGATCGATTCATTGAACTGCGCCTGGGTCAGCCAGCCGTGCTGCTCCACCAGGTAGCGGTGCATTTCCGCCGTGGTCGAAATGGCGCCGCCCACCGACATGAAGGACAGCAGGAAGTAATGGAAGAACAGGTCCAGCCAGTCATGCCAGGCCAGCACGATGTGCAGGGGCGCGGTCACGGAATCCTCCGGTACGTCAGCCAGCAGCCCAGGCCGCCCACCACCAGCAGAGTCGGCAAGAGCGGCAGACGCAGCCAGGCTCCCGCGGCCACACCGGCCACGGTCAGCGTCACGGAGGCCCACAAGGGCAGGGGATGGCGCGACAGCGTCGCCAGCATCTTCACGCCGGTCGCCGCAATCATGCCCGCCGCCACTGCCGCCATGCCGCGCAGCGCGCCGGCGACGTGCGCGTTATCGGAGTGATGCATATACAGCGTCGCGATGGCCAGCACCACCAGGCTGGGTACGGCCAGCATGCCGGCCAGCGCCGCCAGCGCGCCGCGCAGGCCAAAGTAGCGATGGCCCAGCATCAGGGACAGGTTGACCACGTTCGGTCCCGGCATGATCTGGGCGACCGCCCAGTCTTCGAGGAATTCTTCCGGCGTCAGCCAGCGTTTGTGCTCGACCAGTTCGCGCTGGGCAACGGAAAGCACGCCGCCAAAACCTTGCAGCGCGAGCAAGGTAAAGGAGATAAAGAGATCGGCCAGCGACTTCGGGCCGGAAAGTTGGGAGCCTGACATTGACTTTCGATTTTATTGTTCGATACTAGCCGTAGTCAACTTTCGCCGCCAAGGAGCCATATGGACACCCTGCAACTCCAGACGCAACGCGCGGACCGCCGCAGCAGTGAAATCGTTGAACGCGGCATCAATGTGCAGGAAAGCTTCAGCACCCTGTGCGCCATCGAGTATATGAAGTCCCACAATATCGATGCAGACGTGATCGAGCGTGTCTTGCTCCAGCCTAATCAGCGCCGGAAACCACCGCACTAAGTCCCTGTTACCACTTCCATACCAATATGCTGCGGTGCACAGC
>NZ_JBFRDW010000267.1:0-7647 GCF_052113985.1 Pseudoduganella sp. RAF53_2
CCTATTTGACGACCGGAAATGCACTACATCTGCAGACTATCGTCTACAATCGTCGTTTTAATTCTTTTTGCAATTGGTAACCTATGATTAAGGGCAGCATTGTAGCAATCGTCACCCCGATGCACGCCGACGGCAGCCTGGATTACCCCAGCCTGAACTCGCTGGTCGACTGGCATATCGCTGAAGGTACGGACGCCATCGTCATCGTTGGCACGACCGGAGAATCCGCCACCGTCAACGTGGCCGAGCATTGCGCGCTGATCAAGGCCACCGTGGACCGCGTTGCGGGCCGCATCCCTGTGATCGCCGGCTCCGGCGGCAATTCCACCGTGGAAGCCATCGAACTGACCCGCTTCGCCAAGAGCGCGGGTGCGGACGCGTCCCTGCAGGTGGTGCCGTACTACAACCGTCCTACCCAGGAAGGCATGTATCAGCACTTCAAGGCCATCGCTGAAGCGGTGGATCTGCCGGTGATCCTGTACAACGTGCCGGGCCGTACCGTGGCGGACATGTCCAACGAGACCATCCTGCGCCTGGCGGAAATCAAGAACATCGTGGGCGTGAAAGACGCCACCGGCAATATCGGCCGCGGCCTGGACCTGTTGCGCCTGGCGCCGTCCGACTTCGCCGTGTACTCCGGCGACGATCCGACCGCTGTGGCCCTGATGCTGGCCGGCGGCAAGGGCAATATCTCGGTGACCGCCAATGTGGCGCCGCGCGGCATGGCCGAGATGTGCAAGGCCGCGATGGCAGGCGATATCACCTGCGCCATCGAGCTGAATAACAAGCTGTTCCCCCTGCATCAAAAGCTGTTCGTGGAACCGAATCCAGTGCCGGTGAAGTGGGCGCTGGCCGAGATGGGCAAGATGCCGGCCGGCATCCGCCTGCCGCTGGTGCCGCTGGCAGAGCAATTCCACGAGACCGTTCGCGCCGCAATGCGTGAATCCGGTGTGCTGAACTAATCTCTCTTTACACATGACTATTCGCAAGATCGCTTCCCTCACGCCGCCGTCGCGCGGTCTCGTTGTTGGCGCCCTGGCGCTGAGCCTGTCCGGCTGCGGCATGATCCAGTCGGTTGTTGGCGACAGCAAGGTGGACTACAAGTCCGCCAAGAAAGCCAGCACCCTGGACGTTCCACCGGACCTGACCCAGCTGCAAAAGGACAACCGCTACTCGCTGCCAAACACCGACCGTGGTGTGGCAACCGCCTCCGGCTACGCGGCCAACCGCGGCACCGTGGCGGGTTCGACCGCAGCCGTCAACGACGTCGCTTCGACCGGCAATTCCTCGGTCAAGGTTGAGCGCGCTGGCAACCAGCGCTGGCTGGTCGTCAAGCAGACGCCAGAGCAACTGTGGCCGCAGCTGAAGACCTTCTGGGAAGATTCGGGCTTCACCCTGGCCGTGGATAACGCCACCGCCGGCATCATGGAAACCGAGTGGAATGAAAACCGCGCCAAGATCCCGCAAGACTTCATCCGCAATACCCTGGGCAAAGTGATCGACGGGCTGTACTCCAGCGGCGAGCGCGACAAGTTCCGCACCCGCCTGGAACGCAATGCCGACGGCTCGACCGAGATCTACATTTCCCATCGCGGCGCGGAAGAAGTCGTGACCGGCGCGCAGAAGGAATCGACGCAGTGGCAATCGCGTCCGGCTGATCCGAATCTGGAAGCGCTGTTCCTGGCCAAGCTGATGACCAAGCTGGGCGGCTCCAAAGACGAAGCGGAAGCAYGCACCTCCGTGGACAACGCCGCAGTGCAGCCGCAGCACGCCTTCATCAAGGGCGAGGGCGCCGCGAAGTTCGTGCAGACCGACGAAGGCTTCGACCGCTCCTGGCGCCGTGTGGGCCTGGCGCTGGACCGCGCCGGCTTCACCGTGGAAGACCGCGACCGCGTGCAGGGCGTGTACTTCGTTCGCTACGTGGCCGATGCAGCCGAAACCAAGGGCTTCTTCAGCCGCCTGTTCAGCTGGGGCTCGTCCGACAAGGACAAGGACGCGCAGCGCTACCGCATCTCGGTGCGCGCGGACTCGACCAACACGACGCAGGTTTCGGTCTGGACCAACGACAACAAGCCGGACACCTCGCCAACCGGCGACAAGATCCTGACGCTGCTGTACGAACAGCTGAAATAATCAGCCTCAGTCAAAAAAACCGGCCCTCGCGGCCGGTTTTTTTACACCCCAAGGTGCTGGGTATGGACGAAAAAAAACCGGCCGAAGCCGGTTTTTTTTCCCTGCGAAGGAATTACTTAGCAGCGGAAGCAGCAGCCGAAGCAGCGGTTGCAGCTGCGGAAGCAGCAGCAGCAGCGTCGGAAGCAGCGGTAGCGGCAGCAGCAGCAGCGTCAGCAGCTGGAGCGGCAGCAGGAGCAGCAGCGTCAGCTGCAGGAGCTGCTGGAGCAGCTGCAGGAGCAGCGGCTTCAGGGGTAGCTACTGGAGCAGGTGCTGGAGCTTCTTCTTTCTTGGAGCAAGCAGCCAGAGCAACAGCCAGCAGGGACGCGATCAGCAGGGATTTTTTCATTTAGTTTTCCTTTATTTCTTCAACAAAAAATAGACAATGTTGCGATGAATAATTACCGGTAATTATCGCTCGTTAGGGGCGTTTCGTGCCCTAGACACGGAAACTTCCTAACCCAATATTATAGCCTTTTTTGGTGCGTCGCAATAGTAAAACGAGTCGAAAACGCAAGTATTTTGCGGAATCGCAATATTTCCATACGTCCTCGAATTACCAGCTTCTCCCGGCTATACCGGCTACCTTTCGGATACCGCGCATTGTACTCATTTCTGGCTCATAATCCAGTCGCATCTGCTTGCAGACCCGGCAAGGTTTCAGCCCAGATACCTTCAAAACGTTCCAGACTCGTTTGGGTTGACGATGGATCATCGAAATTTGCTTCCCCGCGGAAATGATCCGAATGAAAACGCCGAACGATGTGTATTTCATCCGCGACGGCGAACGAATCCGTCAGCTGTTTCAGCGATTTGCTGGTGAGCCGGCATTCAATCCGATGACTGTAGTCTTGCAGCAACGTTAAGAACCGGGGAGCATAGCGCTGCAGCTGGGCGTTACTGTGTGCAACCAGGAGCAAACGTCCGCCACCATGCAGGAATTTGCGCAATACGGCATCCGTCTGGGAATGGCCCAGCTTCCACCAGGCATAGTCCGGATCGAACATGCGCAGGGTTAGCCGGGCGCGGGAGAAGCAATCCATCAGCAACGCTTCGAACTGCGTACGGCTGTCAAAAGGGTGCTTCTCCATGCTAACTCTCCTTATTTGCCGAGTTCGAGCCAGCCGTCGGTGTACCAGGCATAGAGCGCTTCGGCGACGTCTTCAGAAGCCGCTGCCACGGCCTTGCCATCCAGCGTGCGCTCGTTGGCCAGCTGCTCCAGCGCAGCCTTGTCCGCCTTGCCAATCGCGAAGGACTCGCCATTGATAAACACGTTCTTGCCCTTGTAAAGCATCTGCGTCTTGCGCGACAGCACGACACCCTTTTTGGCCGCGCTCTGCGCAAACTTGCCTGCCGGGAGCGGCTTTTCTACCGGCGTGAAGAACACATTGTGCTTCGGCTCGGACAGATACTCGCCCAGGAAGATGGTGAAATCGTCTTCCGTGAAGCTGACTTTGTTTAGTTCATCGGCCAGCCTGGACAGCATGGCCTTCGGAATCTCGGCCGGCTTGCTGGTCGGCTCCAGATCCGGATCGGCATAGCGGCCCGGCAGATCGATCGAATCGCACATGAACTGCAGGAAGGCCTCGCCCAGCTCCTGGTAGGACGGCGAGCGGAAGCCGATCGAGTAAGTCTGGCAATCGCCGATCGCCACGCCATCGTGGGCGTAGTGCGGCGGCAAATAGAGCATGTCGCCCGGTTCGAGGATGAACTCCTCGGTGTGCTTGAACTTGCTCAGGATCTTCAGCGGCAGGCCTTCAACCAGGCTCAGGTCCTTCTGCGCACTGATGCGCCATTTGCGTTGTCCCTCCGCTTGCAGCARGAACACGTCGTAGGAATCGAAATGCGGGCCCACGCCGCCGCCATCGGTGGCGAAGCTGACCATCAGGTCGTCCAGGCGCGCATCGGGCACGAAGCGGAACTGGCGCAGCAATTCGTCCGCGCGGTCATCCTGCAGATTGATGCCTTGCACCAGCATGGTCCATTCGCGCTGGCTGCGCGGCGGCAGTTGTTTCAGCGGGCCGTGTTGCATGTCCCATTGGCCATCGGTCAGCGTGACGAGGCGCGACTCGACATAGTCCTTGGTGGCCAGTTCGGCCAGCTTGTCGAAGGGGAGCAGGGGCTTGAAGCCAGGGATAGCCTGGCGGATCAGCAAAGGCTTTTTGTGCCAGTAGTCGCGCAGGAATTGCGCCGGCGTGATGTCGCCGAGGAGAGCTAGTTTTTTCATGGCGAGATTATAGCCCGCCGCGGTCAATCGCCTGCACGGGGTATAATCTGCCCGAGCTTAAATTGAAAGGAAGCCAAATGAAGATCGCCAAGAATACCGTTGTGACGGTGGAGTACAAACTGTCCGACGCGCAGAACAATCTGATCGAGGATGGCCGCCAGCCGATGGTCTACCTGCACGGTGGCTACGAGAACACCCTGCCGAAGATTGAAGAAGAACTGGACGGCAAGGAAGTGGGCTACCACAACACGGTCCAGATTGAGCCTGAAGACGCCTTTGGTGATTACGATCCTAACCTGATCAAGGTTGAAGAGCGCAACCGCCTGCCGGAGCCGCTGGAAGTCGGCATGCAGTTCGAAGGTATGCCTGATGGCGAAGAGGGCGAAGACGAAGCCATGATCTTCACCGTCACCGAAATCGCTGAAGACAAGGTCGTCCTGGACGGTAACCATCCGCTGGCCGGCATGGCTCTGCGCTTCGAGCTGAAGGTTGTCGACGTGCGCGCCGCTACCGAAGAAGAGATCGCTCATGAACACGTGCATGGCGCACATGGCCACCATCATGACGATGACGAAGATGAAGGCGAAGAGGGCGACGAGTTCCGCAGCCATCCAGTGCATTAACAGACCGGCGGATCGATGATCCGCCCTACTGTGCAATGCTGAACATCGTGGCGCCTGCGGGCGCCACGCGTATTTCTGTCCATTCATCGGACACGCCCACATGCCCCACATTGCCGTTCCATTCGATGGACGGCGTCCCGCCTTTCTCTGCCTTGTGGCTGTCGATCAGCAGCACTTTGCCGGGAAACTTTTCCGCCAGCTTGCGCACGATGTTGCGTGTCTCCGTAAAGCCGTCCTTCTTGGCCGCCAGACGTGAGAAGAAGCCTTGCTCGATGTGTGCGCCGATCTCGCCATCGGATACCAGCACGATCGCGTCCAGCTTGCGCCGCTCGGCCCAGGTGAACAGGCGCTGCAGCCAGGCGCGGTTGGCGACCATGCGGTCTTCGTACTCGCTGTTGCGGCCCGCCGCATTGAGATAGTGGTTGTTCTTCGACGGCAGATTGATGGTCGCGAACAGAATCTTGTCGCGCTCCCAGTGCATGTTTTCCGCGTAGCTGCGGAATTTGGGAATCGACGACTGGCGGCTGACGGTGATGTGCTTTGCGCCCAGCGAATCATTATCTTCGAAGTAGATTTCGCGAATGCGGTTCAGGCGCTCGATGGCGTTGGAGCGGCCATTGCTGTTGCGGCAGTCGGTCCAGTCGCTGCCCGCCAGCGTCAGAATCAGCGGGCGCTCCGACGTTTCCATTACCGCGCGCCGCTCGCTATACAGCCTGTCGCTGCAGGCCTCCGCATAGGATTTGATGCCGTTCACCAGCACGAAATCCGGCGCCGACTGATTGGCGGAAGCGATCGCGCGTTTCAAGTCCGCATCGCCGGTATCGCTGGCCGCCGTGTGGCCGATGATACCGAAGCTGAAATCGCGCGATGGCGGCGGAGCATTGCTCGTGCGCGCCTGCGCAGACAGCATGGCTGCGCCAAACAGCAACAGCGATGCGGCGCGGCGGATCATGCTTGCGCCAGGCGCTTCAGCTGGTACAGGCGGTCCAGCGCTTCGCGCGGCGTCATGGCGTCGGGATCGATGTCGTCCAGGGCGGCCAGCAGTTCGTCGGCGCGCGGATCGGCAGCGGCTGCGCCAGGCGTTGGTAGCTCGTCATCATTGGCGTCGGCGACCGGAGCTGCAAACAGGTCCATCTGCGGCGTGCCATCCAGCGCCTGCGCTTCCAGCCGCGCCAGGTGTTTGCGCGCGGCCTTGATGACCGTCTGCGGCACGCCGGCCAGCTGCGCCACCTGCAAGCCGTAGCTTTGCGACGCCGGGCCGTTCTGCACCGCGTGCAGGAAGACGATGCTGTCCTTGTGCTCCACGGCGGAGAGATGCACGTTGGCGGCGGTCGGATGCGCTTCCGGCAGCTGGGTCAGTTCGAAGTAGTGGGTCGCGAACAGGGTGAAGCTGCGGCTGGTGTCGATCAAGTGGCGCGCGATGGCCCAGGCCAGCGCCAGGCCGTCGAAGGTCGAGGTGCCGCGGCCGATTTCGTCCATCAGCACCAGCGAATGTTCGGAAGCGCCGTTCAGGATCGTCGCAGCTTCGGTCATCTCCACCATGAAGGTCGAGCGGCCGCCCGCCAGATCGTCGGTCGCGCCGATACGCGTGAACACGCGGTCGATCGGGCCAATCGTGGCCGACGCGGCAGGCACATAGCTGCCCACATAGGCCAGCAGCGTAATCAGGGCCACCTGGCGCATGAAGGTCGATTTACCGCCCATGTTCGGGCCGGTGATCAGCAGCAGGCGGCGGTCGGACAGGAATTTGCAATCGTTGGCGATGAAGCGCTCGATCTGGTTTTCCACCACCGGATGGCGGCCTTCAACGATATTGATGCAAGGCTCAGCCACCAGCTGCGGCGCACACCAGTTGTTGCGCAGGGCGTGTTCAGCCAGCGCGGTCAGGGTGTCCACTTGCGACAGCGCTTGCGCGATGGATTGCAGCGTGCCGATGTGCGGCGCCAGGGCATACAGCAGTTCGTCGTACAGCAGCTTCTCGCGCGCCAGTGCGCGGTCCTGTGCGGACAGGGCTTTGTCCTCGAAGGCCTTCAGTTCCGGCGTGATATAGCGCTCGCAGTTCTTCAGCGTCTGGCGGCGGCGGTAATCGTCCGGCACCTTGTCGGCCTGGCCGTTGGTGACTTCGATGTAGAAGCCGTGCACCTTGTTGTATTCGACGCGCAGATTGGCGATGCCGGTGCGCGCGCGTTCGCGCGTTTCGAGATCGACCAGGTACTGGCCCGCGTTTTCGGACAGGCCGCGCAGTTCATCCAGCTCCGCATCGTAGCCGCGCGCGATCACGCCGCCATCGCGCACCATGGTCGCCGGTTCTTCCATGATGGCGCGCACCAGCATGTCCACGCAGTCCTCCGGGGTTGCCAGATGGTCGTGCAGCTGCGACAGCAGGCCGCCGGCACTGTCCGCGCTCGCTTCGCGTTGCAGGGCGTGCTGCAGGTTCGGCAGCTGCTTCAGACCATCGCGCAACGCGGACAGGTCACGCGGTCGTGCCGACAGCAACGCCACACGGGTGGTGATACGTTCGATATCCGGCACCTGGGCCAGGTGGTAAGACAGCGAGCCCGTGGCGTCGTTCTGCATCAGGGCCGCAATGGCGTCATGGCGCGCGCGGGCCACCGACTGGTCGCGCTT
>NZ_JBFRDW010000268.1:0-7606 GCF_052113985.1 Pseudoduganella sp. RAF53_2
CAATTCCAACCGTTTCACGCTGCGTGCGCTGCTGGAAAACATGGGCTGCGAAATCAGCGATTTCGGCATCGTGCCGGATTCGCTGGACGCTACCCGCGCTGTTCTGCGCAAGGCTGCCGATGGTAATGACCTGATCATCACCTCCGGCGGCGTCTCCGTCGGCGAGGAAGATCACATCAAGCCTGCCGTGGAAGCGGAAGGCAAGCTGAATATGTGGCAGATCGCCGTCAAGCCGGGCAAGCCGCTGGCCTTCGGCGAAGTACAGAACGCATTCTTCCTCGGCCTGCCGGGCAATCCGGTGTCGAGCTTCATTACCTTCCTGCTGTTCGTGCGGCCGTTTATCCTGAAACTGCAGGGCGTATCCGAAACTCTGGCGCCGCGCAGCTTTGYCATGCGTGCCGACTTCAGCTGGGCTAAGCCGGACCGCCGCAACGAATTCCTGCGCGTGAAAATCAATGAGAACGGCGGACTGGATCTGTTCCCGAACCAGAGCTCCGGCGTGTTGACGTCAACCGTGTGGGGCGATGGCCTGATCGACAATCCGCCGGCCCAGGCCATCCAGGCCGGCGACGTCGTACGCTTTATTCCATTTGCCGAACTGCTGCACTGAGATGGACATCACCCTGAAATACTTCGCCAGTGTGCGGGAAGCCATTGGCCAGCCGAGTGAGCGCGTGTCGCTGCCGGAAGGCGTGAATACGGTTGGCGGCGTACGCGCCTGGCTGATCCAGCGCGGCGCGCCGTGGGCGGAAGCGCTGGCCGAAGGCCGTGCGCTGCGCATGGCCTGCAACCAGGCCATGTGCGGCCCGGAGACTGCTATCGCCAGCGGCGCCGAAGTGGCGTTCTTCCCGCCGGTAACGGGCGGGTAGGGCGGATCATTGATCCGCCGTCCGGCGCTTTGAAATATCCTCACAGGCCGAGCAGCTCATGGCCTTTTTAAAGCGGCGGTAAGCCGCGCCAACGAAGATGGCTGCCGCACTGGCGGCCCAGGCGGCGGCACTGAGGTAATCCGCGGCGGTTGCCGACTCTTTGGCATATTCGACCAGCGCGAGAATGCCGAACAGCGGCGCAGCGGCCATCAGATAGCGTTTGATCCAGAATGCAGCGCCCATCGAAGCCTCCTCATTGTGGTGGGGCCAGTATACAATGCTTCCCCTTATGAGCAGAAATCAACAATCGGTGGCCGTGATCGGCGGCGGGCCTGCGGGCCTGATGGCGGCACAGGAGCTGGCTGCGGCCGGTCTGCGCGTGGACGTGTACGACGCCATGCCGTCCGTCGGCCGCAAGTTCCTGCTGGCGGGACGCGGCGGCATGAACATCACGCATGCCGAGGATTACGAGCGCTTCGTGACGCGCTACGGCGCTCGAGCGGGTGAGCTGCGTCCGATGCTGGATGCGTTCGGGCCGCAGCAGGTGCGCGATTGGGTGCATAGCCTGGGCATCGATACTTTTGTCGGCACGTCCGGCCGTGTGTTCCCGACCGAGATGAAGGCGGCGCCAATGCTGCGCGCCTGGCTGCACAAGCTGCGCGAAAGCGGCGTCCACTTCCATCAGCGCCATCGCTGGATTGGCTGGGCGGACGACGGCGCGTTGCGCTTTGAGTCGCCGCAGGGCGAGATCGCTGTGCGCGCCGATGCCACCGTGCTGGCTCTGGGTGGCGCGAGTTGGGCGCGGCTGGGCTCCGATGGCGCGTGGGCGCCGGTGCTGGCCGAGCGCGGCGTCGAGGTGGCGCCGCTGCAGGCAGCGAATTGCGGCTTCGATGTGGGCTGGAGCGAACATTTCGCTTCCAAATATGCGGGGCAGCCGCTGACTACCGTTGCTATCGGTGGCAAGAAGGGGCAGTTCGTGGTGACCGCGACGGGTGTCGAGGGCAGTTTGATTTATGCGCTGTCGGCGGGGCTGCGTGATCGCATCACGGCCGAGGGCAGTGCCGTGATCGAGCTGGATCTGCTGCCGGACCTGCCGCCGCAGCGCGTGCTGGATGAGCTGAGCCATCCGCGCGGTTCGCGCTCGATGTCGAGCCATTTGCAGAGCCGCCTGCATATCAAGGGCGTGAAGACAGGGCTGCTGCATGAGGTGCTCAGTAAGGATGAATTCCATGATGTCGACTGCGTGGCACGTACGCTGAAGGCGCTGCCCGTGCGCTTGCAGGCGCCGCGTCCGGTCGATGAAGCGATCAGCAGCGCGGGCGGGGTGAAGTTTGAGGCACTCGACGGCACCATGCTGCGCGCGGTGCCGGGGGTGTTCGTTGCGGGGGAGATGGTGGACTGGGAAGCGCCGACGGGCGGATATCTGCTCACTGCCTGCTTTGCCAGCGGCCTGGCCGCTGCGCACGATGCGGCGCGGTGGTTATCAGAACCAAGGGCGTGAAGCTGGTGGCAGCCACCTCGTGGCTGCCACCTGGTTTCTGCCTCGGGTGTTCAGCGCTCCCACGTCACGCTGCCTGAGCCCGAGCGGCTCACGTTTCGATCACCGGGATTGCCATACACCCTGATATCCCCGCTGCCGCGCACCGTCACATCTGCGCTCTGGCGGGCGAAGACGTTGGTGGTGCCGGAGCCGTCCAGCTTGACGGTCACGGCGTCGGACGCCATGTGCTGTGCATCCAGATCGCCTGAGCCGGTCAGTTCAGCGCTCAATTCCTTGCAGCTGCCGCTCGACGTAATCGCGCCGGAGCCCACCATTTCCAGCGCCACTTTCTCGCTGGTGCCGGTATTCAGATTCAGATCACCGCTGCCGTGCACGCCCGCATCGACTTCGCGATAGCGGCCATTGAAGGTCAGGTTGCCGGAGCCCTGCAATTGCAGGGCCAGTTTCTCGCCATTGAAGCCATTCACAGTGCTCTCGCCACTGCCATTCACCACCAGTTCCTGCAGCGAAGGCAAAATCAGCTCAACCTGAATCGGGCGGCGATGATGGAACAGCATGCCTTTGGTGCCGATGCGCAGGGTGCTGCCGTCCTGCGTGGTATCGATATTGYCCAGCAGCCGCTGTTCGCCGCGCACCTTCAGCGACGGCACATCGCCTTGCTTCAACGTCAGATCGATGGGGCCAACCAGCTCCACCATGGTGATGCCGGCGCCGATTTCGCGGATTTCGGTGCGCGGCGCGCGGCCTGCCGCGCTGGTCGGATTGGCGATGCCGTTGGCGCGCAGGGCGCCGTAGGAAACGCCCGTCAGCACGACGGCCAGCAGCAGCATGCTGATGGCGACTTTAACGAGGGATCGAATGCTCATTTGCGATCTCCTTTCAGCAGCGCGAAGTTCATCTGCACATAGCGCTTGATGCCGACGATCGTGAATTTGGTAATGACGATGCTCAGGAGGCTGAGCATGATGCCCATCAGGACAATGCCCGCACCGATGGCGGTCTGGGTGGTGCGGGAGGCGCTATCCAGGTCGGTCGAGATGCGTACGCCGCTGTCGGCCACGGCTTCGGCGCTGTCCAGCAGGCGCTCGGAGTTACTGGTTTCGCCCTCCAGCTGCGCTTTCAAGCTTGGCGACGGTTCCTGGAACACTTGGATGCCGGTACTGCCGATGGACACCTTGGTCTGCATGCGCACATCAGGATCGCTGCTGCCGTCGTCGTCGTAGGTGACGAGATGCTGGAAGGGGCCGCTCAGCACCAGCTCATTGGCGCCGGCCAGGCCGCTTGCCGTGATGGCAATGCCGCCGACATAGAAAGCAAAGGCGCTGGCGTAGACAGCCATCAACAGGGCGGCGTACACCATTGCCGGAATGACCATGAACAGATTGAAGATGGCCAGACCGATAAGGGACACCAGCATGCGCGCAGCATTGACCGGACTGCGTTTCTGCTCGAATGCGTTGAGGTGGACGTTGGCCCGCAGGGTCATGGCGATTTTGCGCGGTTCATCCAGATCCGCAGCGATTTCCTGCTCGGTGCGGCCCGCGGCCAGGCCATCGATGAAGCGCTGTTCGTAGAAGGCCAGGGTGCGCGCGACCGTTTCCGGCGGCAGGCCTGCCATGGCTTTCTTCAATGCTTCAAGGTATTCGTACTTGCCCATTAACAACTCCAACGTTCCATGACTCCATTGTGCAAATGTACGGATTTGTAGCGCGAGCTGCGACCGGTATGCGACAGGCTGCAGTTTTGGCGGAGCAGGCGACCGTATTCAGGGACAGCCGGAGCATCAGCGCAGTACCGTTTGCAGGGATTGGGCTGCCGACATGCCGCTGCGGACGGCCATTTCGATGGTCGCCGGGTACTCGCCCGCCGTGTAATCGCCCGCCAAAACCAGGCCTTCCAGCGCGGTGGCGTTGTCAGGACGGGCCAGATCCGGCGTGCAGGCATAGGTTGCGCGCTTTTCGGTGATCACTTTGAACCATTCCGGGCGGCCCAGTTCCGGGCGCTGGAACACTTCCGCCAGCTGGACCGCGACTGCCTCGGCCAGCAAATCGTGGCCTTCACCGGCTGCCGAACTGGAGGCGCTGATGACCACGGCCAGCAGGCCTTTCTGCGTGGCGTCCAGTTGGCCACGGTCGAACACGAACTGGCCCCAGCGATGCGTTGTAGGATCGTCAATCAGGGCGAAGAAAGGCAGATCGAGGCCGATCTCCGGGCCGTATTGCAGGTAGCAGGTGGTGATCGGTTCCGGCTCGAAGGCCGTGAGTTGTTCGGCCAGGCTTGCCGTTTCGGCATGCTGGTGCAGCAGGACGGCCGTGGCAGCGGGCRAACCGGCCAGCACCACGGCATCGTAATAGGAAGTCCAGTTGCCGCCGACGGCGGAACCGTTGGCGTCCACGCGCCATGCGCGGCCCTGGGCTTCGGCATTGCCCGCGCTGTCGGCGCCGTTGGCGCGCAGTACGCCGGCGACCTTGGCGCCCATACGCACGGTGCAGCCCCGTTCCTGCAGCCATTTGGCGGCGGCATCGGGGAACAGGGCGGACAGGTCGGCGCGCGGAATCAGCATGTCCGACGCGGCGCGCCTGGCACCAAGGCTGTCGCGCAGCACGGCGAGGAAAACGTTGGCGGAGGCGCGTTCCGGCGGCGTGTTCAGCGCCGCCAGGCAGAGCGGACGCCACATCAGCTGGATCAGGCGCGCGGTCTGATCGAAGCGCTCCATCAATTCAGCCACACTGCAATCGGTGGTGAGCTTCCAGCCCATCCAGCGTGCGGTGGTCGAAAAGCGAGCGAGGCTCAATTTATCCTGGCGGTTCAGGCCTTTTGCGCGCAGCAAGGCCAGGCCCACGTGCAGCGGCGCGGGCAGGCGTGGCGCGACGAAGTCCATACCGCCATTGCCGGGCACGTAGCGCATTTGCAGCGGCAGCGTGAGCACGGCGGTGTTGAGGTCCACGCCGACGCAGCGCATCATGCGCAGCGTTTCGGCGTAAGCTCCCAGCATGATGTGCTGGCCGTTATCGAGGTCGCGCCGATCGGTGGAGATGCGGCGCGCGCGGCCGCCGAGCGTGCGGGCGGCTTCGAACACGGTGACCTGATGGCCGGCCTGCGACAGTTCCACCGCAGCGGTGAAACCGGCCCAGCCGCCGCCAACGACGGCTACATGCTTAGCCACGGACCCAGGTCTTCCAGGCCAGCCACAGTTTGCGGATCGGCGTCAGCGAGATGCGCTGCTTCAGCACGTGATAGCCGTCTTCCTGGATTTCGTTCAGGAGCGTGCGGTAGATGGCGGACATGATCAGGCCCGGACGTTGTGCGCGGCGGTCTTCTTTTGGCAGCAGGGCAAACGCTTCGTCGTAAGCCTTTTGCGCGCGATCGGCCTGGAAGGCCATCAGCTTCTGGAAGTTCTCGGTTTCGCGGGCATTCAGCAGATCGGCTGCGGTCACGTTGAACTGCTGCAGTTCGTTGATCGGCAGGTAGATGCGGCCTTTGCGCGCATCTTCGCCCACGTCGCGGATGATGTTCGTGAGCTGGAAAGCCAGGCCCAGTTTTTCCGCGTACTGCAAGGTTTCCGGACGCGTCACGCCAAAGATGCTGGCAGAAAGAATGCCCACCACGCTGGCTACGTGCCAGCAGTATTTGGCCAGGCCGGCGTAGTCCAGATAGCGGGTCTGATTCAGGTCCATCTCCATGCCATCGATGATGGCCTGCATATGTTCCTGTTTCAGGTCGTAGTTCTTCAGATGCGGCTGCAGCGCAAGTGTGACGGGGTGGCTTTGCTTGCCCTCGTACATTTGCGCGATTTCGTTGCGCCACCAGGCCAGCTTGATGCGGGCCAGGGATTCGTCGGTGCATTCATCGACCGTGTCGTCCACTTCGCGGCAGAACGCGTACAGCGCCGTGATCGCTTTCCGGCGTTCCGGCGGCAGGAACAGGAAGCTGTAATAAAAACTGGAACCGCTGGCTGCGGCTTTCTGCTGGCAGTATTCGTCTGGGGACATGGTCACTCAGGCAAGGATGTCAAAGCCGCTATTCTATAGGGAAGATCGCTTCATCCGAAGCCCACGCCATAAAACTTTGATCCAGTCCCGTTTTTCGAGTTTGGGACGGCGGCGGAAAACGTCGTATTCGTTCTCCTCGATCGCCTCCAGAATGCGCAGGCCGCCCTGTACTACCAGGCGCAGTTCCAGGCCGATGCGGCCTTTCAGGCGCAGAGCCAGTGGCGCACCGCTGAGCATTAAGGCACGTGCGCGTTCGACTTCAAATTTCATCATGGCGCGCCATTTGGCGACGTTGTCGGCGCGGTTCATGTGGGCGGGCAGGATGGCGAAGCGGTTCAGGTCCTCCATCGGAATGTAGATGCGCTCTTTTTGCTCGTCGATCGCCACGTCCTGCAGGAAGTTGATGATCTGGAGGGCGGAGCAGATGGCGTCGGAATCGCGCACATTCTCTTCGTCGGCCTGGCCATACAGGTGTAGCATCAGCAAGCCCACCGGATTGGCGGAGCGGGCGCAGTAATCGAGCAGGGCCTCATAACTGGCGTAGCGGGTGACTTCCACATCCTGCTTGAAGGCAGACAGCAGATCGTAGAAGGGCCGCATCGGCAGCGCGTACTTGGCGATGGTGGCGGCCAGGCGCGTGAACATCGGGTCCAGGCCATCTTCGCCACGCTCGATGCGGGCGAGGGATTCTTCATAGGCCGTTAGCGCGGTCAGGCGCTGTTCCGGCGTGGCGTCGCCTTCATCGGCCAGGTCGTCGGCGCTGCGGGCGAAAGCGTAAATCGCTTCGACGGCAGGAACCAGGCGGCGCGGCAGCAAAACCGAAGCAACAGGGAAGTTCTCGTAATGGTCAACGGGCATAGAGGACGGATTCTAATATAAATGACGCGAAAGTCATTTTCAAAACTGGTTGACCCAACTATAATTTTTACCTAACCGGAAAGTCATTTACTTCCCGGAACGAAAATAATAATGGCAATCTGACATCCCGTGAAGGAAATACATCGTGTTTGTCGCAAAAAATCTTCCAATGGCCCTGGCCGCGACCCTGTTGCTGGCCGCCTGTTCCAAGCCCGCCGAGAAGACTGAGGAGATCCGCCCGGTCCGCGTCATGACCGTTCAGAGCAGCGATATTGACGTCAACGCCGAATTTTCCGGTGAAGTGCGCCCGCGCGTCGAATCCCGCCTCGGCTTCCGCGTCGGCGGCAAGATCGTATCGCGTAAGGTCGATGTGGGCAATGTGGTGC
>NZ_JBFRDW010000269.1:0-7602 GCF_052113985.1 Pseudoduganella sp. RAF53_2
GCTCCAGATCCCGCGCCGGAATCGCCGGCAAAGCGTCGGACAGCGCCTTCATCACTCCCTGCAGTGCGGCATCGATGTCATACATGGCCACGCTCCACTAATCGTTCAAAGCCCGCACGCGCGTGTGCCAGACCATCTTCACGCTCAAGCAGGCGGGTATCGTGCTGCGCCGCCAGCAGCAAGGCATAGATCTCAAAGACCAGCTGTTCCGGATCGGTGCCAGCTGCGAGCTGCCGCTCTGCGACAGCCAGCCGTGCGTTGCTGATGAAGGCCTCGCGCCACGCCCGCACACTGCTCGCGAGTTCGTGCCGCACGGTGCCCGGCCGGTCGTCATATTCATACGCGCAGCTGATGTAGAAGCAACCGGCGGTCGAGCCGGACGCCACTTGTTGCAAGCTGGTGTCGAACAGGCGCCGCAGCCGCGCCAGGCCCGGATTCACGCGGCGCGCCGGCGACATCACCTCCGATTCGAAGCGGCGCCGATAGTTTTCCAGCACCGCCAGTTGCAGCGTCTCGCGGGTACCCACGCGCGCCACCACGCCGCTCTTACTCATCTTCATGGAATCGGCCAGCGATCCCAGGGTTAGTGCCTCCAGCCCGCCATGGCTTGCGACCGATAAAGCGTGGTCCAGGATGGCGGCGCGGGTTGTCTCCGATTTGCGAGGGATCATCCAAATCTCCCATTTTTTCAGTTAACCTGTCATACATGTTACTGTAATATCTCCGAACAAATCCACAATTTTGCAAATTTTCCGTCAAACATATACGACAGGTTATGAATACGATCTTGCATCTGGGCCTTGGGGCTTTTCACCGCGCGCACCAGGCAGCCTATCTACAGGCCTTGCACGACAGCGGCGATACCAGCTGGCGAATGGTCAGCGCAAATATACGCCCCGATGCGCAGGACCCCGCGCCCGGATTGCGCGCGCAAGCTTGCCGCTACACGCTGGAGACGGTCAGTCCGAACGGCGGCCGGCGATACGCCACGATCAGCGCACTGTCCGATGCGATTCCTTATGCGCCGGGGCTGCGCGAAGTCGTCGCACTCGGCGCTGACAGCAACACGCGCATCATTTCCTTCACCGTCACGGAAGCAGCTTATTTCCTCGACGACGACGGCCGGCTGGATCTGTCGGCTGGCGAGCTGCAGCAAGCCCTGGCCGACGCGCAAGCCGGATTCCCCGGCACGAATATCTACAGCGTGCTCACCGCCATCCTGCGCGAGCGCACGGCGCCGGTCACCCTGCTCTGCTGCGACAATCTGCGCCACAACGGGCGCCGTGTGCAGCGCGGGCTCCAGCATTTCCTCGCCCTGCTCGGCGACAGTCATTTGACCAGGTGGGTCGCCCAGAACACACGCGTGCCGAACACCATGGTGGACCGCATCACGCCGCGCGCCACACCGGAAGTCTGCACGCGTGTGCGCGCCGCGACCGGGCGCGAAGACCCGATGGCGGTCAGCTGCGAAGAGTATCTGCAATGGGTGATCGAGGATGACTTCTGCAATGGCCGTCCGGCATGGGAGCATGTGGGCGCGGAACTGGTCGCTGCGGTCGAGCCTTACGAGGAAGCGAAGATCCGCATCCTGAACGCCGCCCACAGCGCCATCGCCTGGGCCGGCGCGCTAGCGGGATACCAGTACATCCACGAAGCGCTGCGCGATCCCCGCATTCACGCCATCGCGCAACATTACATTACCGGCGCGGTATTCGACTGCCTGCGTCCAAGCCCCATCGATCTTGCCCGTTATCGCGACCTGGTGCTGGTGCGCTTCAGCAGCGACGCCATGAGCGACACGGTGGAGCGCGTGCTGGCGGACAGCTTCGCCAAGCTGCCTGGTTTCATTGTGCCGACGATTCGGGAGCGCATCGTACGCGGCCTGCCGCTCGATGCGGTGGCGCTGCTGCCGGCCCTGTTCCTGCAAGTGCTGCTGCGCTGGCATCGCGGCGAGCTGCAAACGCCCTACCACGATCAGGCGCGCGACCAGCAGGTCGCCAACGCGATCTGTATGGCGCGAGATCCGGTTGAATCCTTCTGCGCGCAACGCTCGATCTGGGCCGAGCTGGCGGACCACGCTACGCTGCGCAGCGCTATAGCAAAGGCGATGGCCGCATCAGTACCTGCTTGAGCGCGATGCTCGATTTGATATGCGCCACGCCGGGGATGCGCGTAAGCGTGCGGGTGAGGAAGCGCTGGTACCCATCCAGATCCGGCACCACCACGCGCAAGGTGTAGTCCGCGTCGCCCGTCATCAGAAAGCAGCTCATCACTTCCGGCGCGAGCGCAATCTGTTCCTCAAAGCGCGCGATGACTTCTTCCGATTGCGTGACCAGCGTGACCGCCACAAACACGCTGACCTTGCCCGCCAGCCGTCCTTCATCCAGCTGCGCAACGTAGCCGCGGATATAACCATTCTCCTCCAGCTGGCGCACGCGCCGCAGCGTGGGCGTCAGTGACAGCCCAACCTTCTCCGCCAACTCGCTCCAGGCCACGCGGCCATCACGCGCCAGCACTTTCAGGATTTTGCGGTCGGTTTTATCGAGCTCTGGCCCGTTAGTCATATTTACCTCAATTGTAGATATTATTAGTCAGATTCAACTAATGATCTCATGAATTACTAGTCATTTCAGTGAAATTCACTCTGGACCTTGCCGTACCATTTTCGGTATTCGATAACTACAGAGACACATCATGAGCAATACCATGTTCCTCAGCGGGATTCAGGCGCTGGTCCAGCTGCCGATGATCCAACGCCRCCGCGACCGCGCGGCCGGACTGAATACCGCGGGCCTGATTTCCGGCTATCGCGGTTCGCCGCTCGGCGCCTACGATCAGCAATTGTGGAAGGCATCGAAAGACCTGGCCGCGCACGACATCGTGTTCCAGCCCGGCCTGAACGAAGACCTGGCCGCAACGGCCCTGTGGGGCGCGCAGATGCATAAGGCGTACGGCCAAACCAAGGTCGATGGCGTGTTCGGTATCTGGTATGGCAAGGGGCCAGGTGTGGACCGCACCGGCGATGTGTTCCGCACTGCGAACATGCTCGGTACTTCGGCGCTGGGCGGCGTACTGGCCGTGTCGGGCGATGACCACGCCGCGCAGTCGTCGATGTATCCGCACCAGACCGACGGTATCTTCCATGCTGCGTCCATGCCGGTGCTGCAGCCGGCGAACGTGCGCGAGGTGATTGAACTGGGCCTTGCGGGCATTGCCCTCTCCCGCTATTGCGGCTTATGGGTCGGGCTGAAAACCATTGCGGAAGTGATTGAAACAGCGGCCACCGTGTCGCTCGACGGCATGCCCGCTTACCGCCTGCCCGATGCGCCGCTGCCGCGGCATGGTCTGAACTGGGACCCGAAACTGGCTTGGCCCGCACAACGCGCCGAGCTGGAACGGCGCCTGATCGAAGAGCGTCTGCCCGCCGCGCGTGCGTGGGCGCGTGCGAACGGTATCGATCGCAGCATCATTGCCGCGCCACATAAGCGTTTCGGCATCATCACCGTCGGCAAGGCGCATCAGGATTTGATTCAGGCGCTGGAAGATCTTCAACTGGATCACGCTCAGCTGCGCCAGATGGGCATCTCGGTCTACAAGGTCGCCATGAGCTGGCCGCTGGAAACCGAAGGCGCCAGCGCTTTCGCCAGCGGCCACGAGGAAGTGCTGGTCATCGAAGAAAAGCGCGCCAACGTGGAGGCGCAGCTRAAGGACGCGCTGTACGGCATGGCCGTTCGTCCGCGCATCACTGGCAAGAGCGATGGCGAGGGCGGCACGGTACTGCCCGAGATTTCCGAATTCAGCCCGATCATTGTGGCACGGGCGCTGGCACGCCGCTTTGGCGACGCGCTGCCGCTGCTGCGCCAACGTCTCGCGGCATTGGAAGGTTCTGCTACGCCGCTCGCTGCCGCCGTGATCCCGGTGCGCGCGCCCTACTTCTGCTCCGGCTGCCCGCACAACAGCTCCACTCGTACGCCGGAAGGCTCGATGGCGGGCGGCGGCATCGGTTGCCATGTGATGGCGTTGTCGCAGCCGGAGCTGAAGACGCCGACCTTTTCGCAAATGGGCGGCGAAGGCGCGCAGTGGATGGGCGCCGCGCCGTTCTCCGCGACCGGGCATATCTTCCAGAACCTCGGCGACGGCACCTATCAGCATTCCGGCTTGCTGGCGGTCCGCGCTGCGGTGGCGGCCAACACCAATATCACCTACAAGATTCTGTACAACGACGCCGTGGCCATGACGGGCGGCCAGGCCGCGGAAGGCGTGATCGATCCGGCGCGCATCACGCGCCAGCTGCATGCGGAAGGCGTGCAGCGTATTGCGCTGGTGTCCGACAATCCCGAACGCTGGCAAAGCGACGCGGCCCTTGCACCACGTACGACCGTCCACGACCGCAGCGAGCTGGATGAGGTACAGCGCACGCTGCGCGAAGTGCGCGGCGTGACTGCCATCATCTACGAACAGACCTGCGCCGCCGAGAAGCGCCGCCGCCGCAAGCGCAAGGCCATGCCCGATCCGGAACGCCGCCTGTTCATCAATGAGCGCGTGTGCGAAGGCTGCGGCGATTGCTCCGTGCAGTCGAACTGCATCTCGGTTGAGCCCCTGGAAACTGCCTACGGCCGCAAGCGAAAAATCAATCAGAACGCCTGCAATAAGGACTTCTCCTGTGTGAACGGCTTCTGTCCCAGCTTTGTGGACGTTGAAGGTCCGCAGCTGCGCAAACCCGACACCACGCGTCTGAAAGCGCTGGAAGCCGAGCTGTCCGCCAGTCTGGCCATGCCGCACATTCCGGCGCTGGATGGCCCGTTCAACGTACTGGTTGCAGGCATCGGTGGCAGCGGCGTGCTGACGCTGGGCGCCTTGCTGGGCGGGGCCGCACATCTGGAAGGCAAAGCATCCACGGTGCTGGATTTTACGGGCTTGGCGCAGAAGAACGGCGCGGTCGTGAGCCAGGTGCGCCTGGCGCCAAGTGCGGAGCAAATTGGCGCTGTCCGCATCGGCAATGGGGCGCTGGATCTGATGCTGGCGGCGGACATGGTAGTTGCCGCCTCCGCCGACAATGCCGCGCGCCTGTCGTCGCAGCGTTCCGGCGCAGTGCTTAATCTGGATGAAACGCCGACCTCCGAAATCGTCCGCAATCGCGACGCCACACAGCCATCGGCCCTGCTGCGCGCCCGCATCCGTCAGCGCTGCCAGGCGGAGCGCTTCCATACACTGCAAGCAAATGCGCTGGCGCAGGCACTGTTCGGCGACACCGTCGTCGTGCACACGCTGATGCTGGGCTATGCATGGCAACGCGGACTGCTGCCCTTGTCGCTGGAGTCCCTGCGCCGCACCATCGAACTGAATGGCGCCGCCGTTGCGCTGAATCTGAGCGCCTTC
This sequence comes from Pseudoduganella sp. RAF53_2, assembly GCF_052113985.1. Taxonomy (NCBI): domain Bacteria; kingdom Pseudomonadati; phylum Pseudomonadota; class Betaproteobacteria; order Burkholderiales; family Oxalobacteraceae; genus Pseudoduganella; species Pseudoduganella sp. RAF53_2. The sequence goes on from NZ_JBFRDW010000269.1 coordinate 5,380, forward strand.
CAATGGGGCCGTATCGCCGCCGAGTACCCGGACGTGCTGGAACGCGTGCGCCCGGCACCTGCTGTCGTCACGCCGGCCACGCAAAGCCTGGACGAGCTGATGGCAGCACGCGTCAGCGATCTGACGGCCTACCAGGACACCAGCTACGCGCAGCGCTTTGGCGCGCTGGTCACACTGGCGCGCGAAACCGAAGCGCGCGTGGCACCGGGCAAGGATGACTTCAGCCGCCAGGTTGCCATCAGCGCCTATCGCCTGATGGCCTATAAAGACGAATACGAAGTTGCGCGCCTGTACAGCAGCGAAGAATTCCGCGCCAGCCTGGCGGCGCAATTCTCCGATCATCGCAAGCTGTCGCTGTGGCTTGCGCCACCGCTGCTGTCGCGCCGCAAGCGCAAGTTCGGTCCCTGGATCTTCAGCGCGATGCGGGCTCTCGCTAGCCTGAAGGGCCTGCGCGGCACAGCGTTCGACATCTTCGGCTACACGGAGGAACGCCGCAGCGAGCGTGCCATGGCGGAGGAATTCATGCACCTCATCGAGCAGGAATGCGGCCGCATGGACAGCTCCCGCTATGAATCGGCGCTTGAACTGGCGCGCCTGCCGCAGGAGGTTCGTGGCTTTGGCCACGTGAAGCAGCAGGCGATGGAAGAATACCGGCGCAAGCTGCAGCAATGGCAGCACACGCCGCGCGCGGTCACTTCAGAACGCGCAACGCGAACTGCCTGATCAACTCCGCAAACTCGGCACTGCGGCGCAGGCTTACGCCATGGTCGCAGTCCGGGAAGCGGTAGGTCGTGGCGTGCTGCGCCGATCCCGCGTAGCTCGCCTCACCGCTCACGTGGAAGGTATCCGTTTCACCGTTCACAAACAGGATCGGCTGCGGAATCGCGGACACCATTCTGCGGAAGTCGATCTTGTGCAGCGCCCCCATCGCCTGCGGAAATACCGCGAGACTCATCCCCGAATTCATCGTGGCCTGTACATCCGCCGGGGCCAGACCGAATTCGTTCGCCAGCAGACCCGGCATTTTCTCGGCCACCAGTTTGCGTTCATCCTTCACCGCAAACATCAGGCGGAACAACCACGCCTTCAGCAAATGGGGCCACAGCCTCGGTCCGGAAAAATCGCGGCTGCTGCCGCCTAACACAAGCCCCTTCAATTGCTCACGCGGCAGATGGCTGGCCGCGGCCTGGGAGGTATAGCCACCCAGCGAATCGCCAGCCAGGATGACCGGCGCCGGCGCCACCGACTTCGCCGCCGCTACCACCGTATCGATGGCTGCCTGCAGCGTGAACCTTTCGTTGAGCCGCGCACCGTGGCCAGGCAAATCAGGCGTCAGCACATTGAAATCAGGTTCGAGCGCACGGCGCACAGGCGCCCATGAGGCGCCGTTCAATGTTGCCCCGTGAACAAGAATGATGGTCGGTTTCAAGAAAGTCTCCTCTTATGATTGTCTACTTGTTGGACAGGTTACCGCAATTCCGCGTAAATAAGATGCGTTTGTGCCATCCCGCCAACAAAACTTATACAACATGTTTGACATGTTTTGAAAAACACTTGTATTCTGGCTCAAAACAAAGCAAACGAGGAGACCATGAAGCCAGCCGTAGAAGAAGTCATCCGGACACTGCAGGACCGCTATGCGGACCGCGTCAGTGTTTCGAACGCCGTGCGCGAGCAGCATGCGCGCGGTGAAGGTCTCGCCACCAGCCTGCCGCCGGACGCCGTAGTCTGGCCGCTGGACAAACACGAGGTCTGCGCCATCCTCGCCCTGTGCAATGCGCATCGCGTACCGGTGATTGCTTTCGGCGCGGGCAGCTCGCTCGAAGGCCATGTCAGCGCGCCTTTCGGCGGCATCTGCATCGACATGTCGCGCATGAACGCCGTGGTGCAGGTCAATGCGGAAGACAGCGACTGCGTGGTCCAGCCGGGCATTACGCGCGAAGACCTGAATGCCTACCTGAAGGGTACGGGCCTGTTCTTTCCGGTCGATCCCGGCGCCAACGCCACCATTGGCGGCATGGTGTCCACCCGCGCCTCCGGCACCACCACGATCCGCTACGGTTCAATGGCGCACAACGTACAATGCCTGGAAGTGGCGATGGCGGACGGCAGTCTGCTGCGTGTAGGTTCGCGTGCCCGCAAGTCGTCCGCAGGCTATGACCTGGTACATCTACTGACAGGTTCCGAAGGCACGCTCGGCGTCATCACCGAGATCACCTTGCG
>NZ_JBFRDW010000270.1:0-7594 GCF_052113985.1 Pseudoduganella sp. RAF53_2
ATGGCCAGAAGTTCGACGATGCCGGTGCCTATGCAGGCACCGTGCTGCCATGGTTCCGCCGCCGCTTCGATGACGATATGGTGCGCCTGGATGAGGAACTGACGGACGGCCGCCAGTTCCTGCTGGACGATCAGCCCAGCATTGCCGACCTGTCGCTTTGCGGTTACCTGTTCTGGCCTGAACAAGCCAACGTCAGCTATCCGCCGCGCGTTGCAGCCTGGCTCGATCGCATCCGCGCCCTGCCCGGCTGGCGCCACCCGTACCAGATGCCAGGGGCCGCCCCTTGGTAGCGAAGGCGTACTAAGCGCGCCTCAGCGATCCTTGCGGCGCACTGCGACCTGGCCGCCGGCCTGGTCGATGTAGACAGCGTAATGCTGGAAGAAGTCTGCGCCGGCAATACCGTCGGCAGTGAATTGTTCGGGCAGGTCGTGCAGCAATGGCTGGAAGCTGATGCCATCGTCGCCCAGTCCCGCCTCGACGTAGTTGCAGCCGCGGCCCGGCCCAATATTCATCGGACACGTGCCGGTTTCGTCATTCTTTTCCTCTGCACGCTGGCGGCTTACAACCGAAATTGTGGACGCCGAATCCAGCACCAGCCGGTAGCTGGTGCGCGGGTTCACGAAGCGCACCACCAGTCCTTCCTTGCTCGCTTCGTAAGGCAGCACCTTCCATAGGCCGCCATGCTGCACTTTGGCGCCAAAGCTGAATTGGCGCGCGCTGTAGTCGTACACGAAAGCCTGCTTCGCAAACAGCGGCAGGCCGATGACGGAGAACTTGTCTTCCGGCTGCGGCAGCGGTTCGCCGAGGTGCAGGCCCCAGGGCTTGAACGCCTGGCCGCGCACTTCGCCGAAATGCACACCGTTGAGTACCAGATCGAGAATCACGAATTCGTCGGCCTCCTGCTCCTGGCCGGACAGGTCGCGCGTATGCAATTTGYGGCCGGTCAGTTTCAAGCCCGGCACCTTGGCCAGCAAGTCCGGCGTGAGATGCAGCGCCGTGTTGGAGCCGGTGTCCAGCAGGAAGGGATGGGATTTGCCCGCGATTTTGAGCGACACCACCGGACGGCCGTCCTGCAGCTCGACAGGCACGGTGACGGTGCTGGCCGCGAGAGCCACATACGCCGGCAGTGCCAGCGCGGCAGACAACGCAGCAGCCGGCATCCAGCGAAGGCRCATCATGCGTCGAGCGCGGAGCGGAAATCGTCCAGCAGGTCGGCCGTGTCTTCGATGCCGACCGATACACGGATCAGCGAATCGGCAATGCCCATCGATGCACGGCGCTCCGGCCCCATCTCGAAGAAGATGGTATGCGACACCGGAATCACCAGCGTGCGCGTATCGCCCAGGTTGGACGTTGCGATCGCCAGCTTCAGCTTGTTCAGGTAATCGAAGCAATCGATGCCTTCCGCCAGTTCGAAGGACAGCAGTGAACCGTAATCCTTGAACAGCTCCGAAGCGATATCGTGCTGCGGGTGCGACTTCAGGCCAGGATAGTAGACGGCGGCCACGCGGTCGTCCGCTTCCAGCATCTCGGCCAGCGCCTGCGCGTTGGTGCAGGTGCGTTCCATGCGCAACGCCAACGTCTCGGCGCCGACAGCGATATGGTGCGCCGCTTCAGGACCGAGCGAAGCGCCGAAGTCACGCAGGCCCTTGGCGCGGATCTGCACCAGGCCCCACATCGGCGCGGGGTTCTTCTTGTAGTTGTCGAAGATATTGGCGAATTTCGTCCAGTCGTAAGCGCCGGTATCGGTCAGGGCGCCACCCAGCGCGTTACCGTGTCCGCCGATGGACTTGGTCAGCGCATTCACCACCAGGCCTGCACCGACCGTCTTCGGACGGAACAGATAAGGCGAGGTCATGGTGTTGTCGACGATGTAGAGAATGCCGCGCTCGGCGCACAGCTCGCCGATGCGCTTCAGATCCGCCACTTGCGTGCGCGGATTGGCGATCGTCTCCACGAAGACGATGCGCGTTTCCGGCTTCAGGGCCGCAGCCACATTGGCCACATCGGTCGCGTCCACGAAGTCCACGCCCACGCCCTGCCCTGCGACGGTCTGCCACAGGGAGTTGGTATTCCCGAACAGGAAAGACGACGACACCACATGGTCACCGGCACGCAGCAGCGCCTGGAACACGGCGCCAATCGCGCCCATGCCCGTAGCGAAGCAGATCGTGCCTACGCCCTGCTCCATCTTGTTGACCTTATCCTCCAGCGCCGACACGGTCGGATTGCCCTGGCGGCCGTAGCGGAAGCCCGGCTCTTTGCCCTGGAAGACAGACGCCAGTTGGCGCGCGTCTGCGTAGCCGAAGGTCACCGAAGTGTGGATCGGCTTGTGCAGCGATCCGTGCTCGATGCCCTTCTGGCGGTCGTTGTGCAGGATGGTGGTGGTGAAGCCGTAGTTCTTCATTACGATTCCGTTGTCGCAGTGTTCAGGTTCAGCTGGGTGCGCGCGGCATCTTCGGCTTTGTCCGATTTCTTCGGATTGTGGCGCGACGCTTCCAGACGGTCCAGGTACTCAGGCGACACGTCGCCGGTGATGTACTTGCCGTCGAAGCAGGACGCTTCGAACTGGGTCAATGCCGGGTTCACGTCCGAGATGGAGCGCTTCAGGTCTTCCAGGTCCTGGTACACCAGCGCGTCGGCGGTGATTTCCTTGCACACTTCGTCCACCGTGCGGCCGTGGGCGATCAGTTCATCGCGGGTCGGCATGTCGATGCCGTACACGTTCGGGTACAGCACTGGCGGCGCTGCGGAAGCGAAGATCACTTTCTTGGCGCCGGCTTCGCGTGCCATCTGCACGATCTCGCGCGAGGTGGTGCCACGCACGATGGAGTCGTCCACCAGCAGCACGACCTTGTCCTTAAATTCGTCGGCAATCGCGTTCAGCTTCTGGCGCACGGACTTCTTGCGCAGGCCCTGGCCCGGCATGATGAAGGTACGGCCGATGTAGCGGTTCTTGATGAAGCCTTCGCGGTAATCCACGCCCAGGCGCATCGCCAGCTGGATCGCGGCGGGACGGGACGAATCCGGAATCGGCATCACGACATCAACGTCATCCGCCAGGCCTTCGCGCTTGATCTTGTCGGCCAGGTATTCGCCCATCTTCAGGCGGCTGTTGTACACCGAAGCGCCATCGATCACGGAGTCCGGACGCGCCAGGTACACGTATTCGAACACGCAAGGATTCAGCGCAGGCTTGTCGGCGCAGATCTCGGCGTACAGATTGTGATCCTTGTCGATAAAGATTGCTTCACCCGGCAGCACATCGCGCACAAAGCGGAAGCCCATGCCTTCCAGCGCAACGGATTCGGAAGCGATCAGGTATTCCTTGCCTTGCGGGGTTTCGTTCTCGCCCAGGCACAGCGGACGAATGCCGTTCGGATCGCGGAAGGCCAGCATGCCCACGCCGGCGATTTCCGCTACCGCAGCATAGCCGCCACGCACGCGGCGGTTCACTTCGCGCACCGCCTTGAACAGCGTCGATGGCTCCAGCGTGAAGCCGGTCGAGAAACGGGTGATTTCGTGGGCCAGCACGTTCAGCAGGACTTCAGAGTCGGAGTCCGTGTTGATGTGGCGGCGGTCGTTCTTGAACATCTCTTGCTTGAGCTGTTCCCAGTTGGTCAGGTTACCGTTGTGCGCCAGCGTGATGCCGAAGGGCGCGTTCACGTAGAACGGTTGCGCTTCCTCTTCGCTGGACGAACCGGCGGTCGGATAGCGGCAGTGGCCGATGCCGGAATTGCCGCTCAGCGAACGCATATTGCGGGTACGGAAAACGTCGCGCACCAGGCCATTGGCCTTGTGCATGGAGAAGGTGTTGTTCTGGTTGGTCGCGATACCTGCCGCATCCTGGCCGCGGTGCTGCAAAAGCAGCAATGCGTCATACAGCAGCTGATTGACAGGTTGATGGGAAACGACGCCGACGATGCCACACATGGTGTGCTCCTAAACTTGGTACTGCGGATTTAAAGAATTCTTAAAAATGCACGTGCTGCGCCAACGCAGCGGGCAGGAAGGGTTTGATCATATGCACGCCGGATTCCGCCCAGGGACTCAACAACGCGTGCCTCCAGAACTCCTGCTTGGGAACCGAGGTCATACCGCACAATATGACGCCGGCCAGCACAATCACAATGCCCCGCGCCGCGCCAAACAAGCCACCCAGGCCGCGATCCGCCACGCTCAGGCCACCGGCGGTGACCAGTGCGTCGATCAGCATACCGAGTAAGCCCATGAGCAGGCGCACGCCGATGAACAGTGCAATAAAGGCAAGGATCAGGCGCAGCGGCTCGCCCGGCACGGCCGTTGGCAGCATGCGCGCGAGGTCGGCGGCGTAGGCGTTGGCGGCGATGAAGGCGACGATCCAGCTGGCCAGCGCCAGCAACTCTTTCACCAGGCCGCGCAGCACGCCGATAAAGATGGATGCGGCCAGCACAAAGATCACGATGTAGTCAAAAATCGTCACGCTGTGCCGGTCCGTTCAGTCAAATCAGGCTGGAATCACATTGCCATCCAGGCCAATCTTGCCCAGTTTGGCGCGGGCCTTGTCCGCTTCTTCCTTGCTGGAGAATGGCCCCAGCCTTACGCGGGTGCGCTCGCCCGATGCAGTGGATACTTTCTGCACGAAGGACTTGATGCCGGCAGCCTTCAGCTTGCCCTGCACTTCGTCGACCTTGTCCTGGGTGGCGAAAGCGCCAACCTGGATGACGTATTTGCTTGCCGATTCGGCAGGTTTGCCTTCCAGGATAGCCATGGCGCGCGCATCGTCGGATGGCGTGGCTTTGGCTGGCTCGGAATGTTTCGGCTCCGGCCTGGATTCTTTCGGCTCAGGCTTGGTTTCCGCCTTGGCAGGCTTGGATTCCGGCTTGGCTTCCGGTTTGTGTTCCGGCGCCTTGGCCACGTGCGTGTCGGCCGCCTTCGGCTTAGCAGGCACGTCGACGAATTCTTCGCCCTTGTCCAGCGCGGAAGACGGCGCCACGCGCACCGGCGCAACCGCCGGCTGGCTGGTGACGACCGGCTTCTGTGCAGCGGGAGCAGGCGCCGGGGCCGCCGCTTGCGGCTGCACTGCCGGTGCGGCCACGGCCGGCGCAGGCGCGGGTGCAGTCAGCGGCTCGGCAGGTTTGTCTTTCGAAGGAATCTGGATGGCGATGTCCGAAGCGAGCGGCTTGGGCTCGGAATCGAGCACCATCGGCAGGCCCACGGCGACAGCAAGCGCCAGCGCGATCGCGCCGACCAGGCGGCGGCGTGCGCGCTTCTTTTCCGGCAGCACGGGATCTTCTTTGCCGCGGCCGCGGGTTGCACCRCCGCCGGCATTGGATGCGCGTTTGGACTTGGCCCGCTCGGTGGCGGCGCGGTCGTCTTGTGCGCGGTAGTAGCCGCTGTCTTCGCCAGAGGCTTCCTGCTTGTTTTTACTGAATGAAGAGAACAAGCCCATGCGTGAATGTTTTAGTGGAGTGAGGATTTTTTCGCTGCCATGACACCGGCAACGGTCAGGAACGATCCAAAGACCACAATTCTATCATTCTCGCCTGCCCGGCTCATCGCATTTGCGAATGCCGCACCCGGGTCCGGGAAAATATTGACGGTTTTTTCATGCATTTCCGGCTCGATGGCCTGCACCTTGGCGGCCAGCTCGGAAGCGGATGCCGCACGCGGCGATGGCAAATCGGTCAGGCACCAGTGGTCGATCTGGCCATTCATGGCCTTGATCACCCCATCGATATCCTTGTCATGCATGGAACCGAACACCGCGTAGGTGTAAGGATGGAAGCCCATATTGCCCAGGTTCTGTCCAAGGGCAGAGGCGGCGTGCGGGTTATGCGCGACGTCGTAAATCACGCTCGGACGGCCAGGCAGCACCTGGAAGCGGCCCGGCAGCTCCACGGTCACCAGGYCGTGGCGCACGTCCTGCGCACCGACCGGCAGTTCCAGTTTCAGCGCTTCCAGCGCCGCCAGTGCGGCGGACGCATTCAGCAGCTGGTTGGCGCCGCGCAGGCTTGGGTAAGCCAGCGCATTGCGGCGCTGGCCGCGGCCACCGTAGTTCCATTGCTGCTTGTCGCCGGAGTAGTTGAAATCGCGGCCCATCAGCCACAGGTCGGCGCCGATTTCCATTGCGTGGTCGATCAGCGATTGCGGCGGCATCGGGTCGCTGCAAATCGCAGCTTTGCCGGTGCGGAAAATGCCCGCTTTCTCGAAGCCGATCAACTCGCGCGTGCCGCCCAGGAAGTCGACGTGGTCGATGTCCACGCTGGTCACGATGGACACGTCGGCGTCCATCACGTTCACTGCATCCAGGCGGCCACCCAGGCCCACTTCGAGAATCGCCACGTCGAGATTCGACTGTGTCATCAGGTGGATGATGGCCAGCGTGGTGAATTCGAAATAGGTCAGCGAAATCTCGCCGCGCGCTGCTTCGACCGCATTGAAGCTTGCCACCAGCGCTTCATCGCTGGCCATATCGCCATTGATGCGGGCACGCTCGTTGAAGTCCAGGAAGTGCGGCTTGATGTACAGGCCCACTTTGTACCCCGCGCGCATCAGGATCGATTCCAGCATTGCGCAGGTCGAGCCCTTGCCGTTGGTACCCGCCACCATGATGAGCGGACACTTGAAGGCCAGCTGCATGCGTTCCTTCACCGCGCGCACGCGGTCCAGGCCCATATTGATGACGGTTTCGGCATGGCGCGACTCAAGCAGCGCAAGCCATTCGGGAAGGGTATTCGGGAGAGCGGACATAGACATCAGGTGGGATTGCATCGGCGGGTCGAATGACCCGCCCTACGAGGCGGCAAAGGGCGGATCATCGATCCGCCGCTTCGCGCATCACGCCAATACTTCGGCGGCTTGGTTCTGCAGCAGTGCCAGCAGGCGCGCGATTTCTTCGCGCATCTTGCGGCGGTCGACGATCATGTCGATCGCGCCCTTTTGCAGCAGGAATTCGGAACGCTGGAAGCCTTCCGGCAGTTTCTCGCGCACGGTGTTCTCGATCACGCGTGGACCAGCAAAGCCGATCAGTGCTTTTGGCTCGGCCATCACCACATCGCCCATGAAGGCGAAGGATGCCGACACGCCGCCCATGGTCGGGTCGGTCAGCACGGAGATGAATGGCAGCTTCTTCTCCGACAGCTTGGTCAGCATCGACGTGGTTTTCGCCATCTGCATCAGCGACAGCAGGCCTTCCTGCATACGCGCACCGCCGGTAGCGGTAATGCAAATGAACGGGACCTTCTGTTCCAGCGCCACCTGGGCCGCGCGGGCGAAACGCTCGCCAACGACGGAACCCATGGAGCCGCCCATGAATTCGAATTCGAAGCAGGCCACRACAACCGGCAGGCTCATGATGGCGCCGCCCATGGCGACCAGTGCGTCGGTCTCGCCGGTGGCTTCCATCGCCTGCTTCAGGCGGTCAGGATACTTCTTGCTGTCCTTGAACTTCAGGGTATCGACCGGCAGGGTTTCCTGGCCGATTTCGAAACGGCCGCCGGCGTCCAGCAGCGCGTCCAGGCGCTCACGGGAGCGGATGCGCATGTGGTGGTCGCACTTGGGGCAGACGTGCAGGTTCGATTCCAGATCGGTACGGTACAGCACAGCCTCGCAG
>NZ_JBFRDW010000271.1:0-7589 GCF_052113985.1 Pseudoduganella sp. RAF53_2
CGATCGCCACGTCCATCTCGCCACGATCGCCACGTCCATCTCGCCACCGAAAGAGAGGTAGCCGCATGCGCCACCATAGATGCCGCGCTTGCTGATTTCCAGCTCGTCGATGATTTCCATCGCGCGTACTTTTGGCGCACCGGTCAGCGTACCAGCAGGGAAGGTGGCGCGCAGCACGTCCAGATTGGACATGTTCGGCTTCAGCTTGCCCTCCACGTTCGAGACGATGTGCTGCACATGCGAGTATTTTTCGATGACCATCTTGTCGGTCACCTTCACGCTGCCGATTTCGGAGATGCGGCCCAGGTCATTGCGCGCCAGGTCGATCAGCATCACGTGTTCAGCAATCTCTTTCGGATCGTTCAGCAGTTCTTCCGCCAGCTGTGCATCGCGCTCCGGCGTCGAACCGCGTGGGCGGGTACCGGCGATCGGGCGCAGCGTGACTTTCTTCTCGCCGTCCGCCAGCGTCTCATTGCGCACCAGGATTTCAGGTGATGCGCCAACGATCTGCATATCGCCGAAATTGTAGAAGTACATATACGGCGAAGGATTCAGCGAACGCAGCGCGCGGTACAGGCTCAGAGGTGCGTCCACATAAGGCTTGCGGATACGTTGGCCGATCTGCACCTGCATCAGGTCACCGGCCATCACGTATTCGTGGGCCTTCTCGACCGCGGCCAGGTAGTCTTCCTTCTTGAAATCGCGGACGATCTCGGTGCGCACCGAAGGCGAAGTCACCGGCGCATCGACACCGCGGCGCAGCAGGGCGCGCAGGTCTTTCAGGCGCTGGCGCGCTTTGCTGAAGGCTTCCGGCTGCGACGGATCGGCATATACGATCAGATACAGCTTGCCGGAGATATTGTCGATGACGGCCAGTTCTTCGGTCACCATCAGCTGGATATCCGGCAGACCCAGGTCATCCTTCGGCTGCGAATTGGCCAGCTTCTTTTCAATATGGCGCACGGTGTCGTAGCCGAAGTAGCCGGCCAGGCCGCCGCAGAAACGCGGCATGCCGGGACGCACGGCGACTTTGAAGCGGGCCTGGTATTGCTCGATGAATTCGAGCGGATTGCCCTCGTGCGTTTCGATCACCTGGCCATTTTTTACGATTTCGGTCAGGCTGCCCGTGGTACGCAGAAGCGTATTGGCGGGCAGACCGATAAAGGAGTAGCGGCCGAAGCGCTCGCCGCCCACGACCGACTCCAGCAGGAAGGTGTTCTTGCCGTAGTTCTGGGTCTGCGCCAGTTTCAGGTAAAGCGTGAGGGGAGTTTCGAGGTCGGCGAAAGCTTCCGCGATCAATGGAATGCGGTTGAAGCCCTCGGTGGCCAGGGATTTGAATTCGAGTTCGGTCATGTTCCTCTCCATTCCGCCAGCTTGGATGTAGTGGTGGCGGTTCGGTTGCAAAAAACCTGTCGGAGCAAATGACGAACGTGCGCCGACAGCAATCAGGACTAAGTCAGGATTGCCAGCGTCGCCACAGCCAGGCCTCAATCGAGCCCCGGTGGGTTACATTGTGTCGTTTGCGGAGAAACATTTTAGGTTCAGATAGCGCGGTTTTGYGTACTAATCAGGTCTGCTGCGTGCAGTAACGTGTCAACTATACCATCGGAATCCGTTTCGTGTATAGATACTCCGTGGTTATAACCATATGGCACCGTCAACACCGGACAGCCCGCTGCACGCGCCGCTTGCGCGTCGTTGGAGGAGTCGCCGATCGCTACGACTTGTGCCGGTTCGAAGCCAAAGTACTCGCAGGCGGCCAGCAGCGGCATGGGATGCGGCTTCTTTTTTTCGAAGGAGTCGCCGCCGTAAAGAACTTCGAAATAGCCGTCCAGTCCTTTGAGCTTCAGCAGTGGCAGCGCGAAGGCGAGCGGCTTGTTGGTGACGCAGGCCAGACGCAGTCCGTTGTTCTTCATGGCCTGCAAGCCCGCTTCCACTTCATCATAGACTTCGCTGTGCTGGCCGTTGATGGCGATGTAGTGACGCTGGTAGGACTCGAAGGCCTGCGCGAAGCGTTCTTCAACACATGTCTCGTCGAAGTCGAGTGCCAACACGCGGCGGATCAGGTTCTCGGAACCTTTTCCCACCATGAGTTCAATCTGCGCCACGGTGACCGGACTGAGTTCCAGTTCCGCGCGCATGCGGTTGATCGCAACCTCGAAATCGCCCATGGTATCGAGCATAGTGCCGTCGAGGTCAATAATGGCGGCCTTCACGCCGCGAAGGACCGCCGTCATGCTTAGCCTACTTGTGCCAGCTGGGCGCGCATTGCGTCGATCACGGCCTTGTAGTCAGGCTGGCCGAAGATCGCGGAACCGGCCACAAAGGTGTCGGCGCCGGCTTCTGCCGCAGCCTTGATGTTGTCGATCTTGATGCCGCCATCCACTTCCAGCATGATGTCGCGGCCCGATTCATCGATGCGGCGGCGTGCTTCGGCGATCTTCTTCAGTGCCTGCGGGATGAAGGACTGGCCGCCGAAACCTGGGTTCACGGACATGATCAGGATCATGTCAATCTTGTCCATCACGTGATCCAGGTAGCTCAGCGGAGTAGCCGGGTTGAACACCAGGCCGGCCTTGCAGCCGTTATCGCGGATCAGTTGCAGCGAACGGTCGATGTGATCGGAGGCTTCCGGATGGAAGGTGATGATGTTCGCGCCAGCTTTGGCGAAGTCCGGAATGATGCGGTCCACCGGCTTGACCATCAGGTGCACATCGATCGGCACTTGCACGTGCGGGCGGATGGCCTGGCACACCAGCGGGCCGATAGTCAGGTTCGGCACGTAGTGATTGTCCATCACGTCGAAGTGGATGATATCGGCGCCGGAAGCGACGACGTTGCGCACTTCTTCACCCAGGCGGGCGAAATCGGCGGACAGGATGCTGGGAGCGATGCGGAAAGTAGTCATGGTTGGGCGTGCATAAAAAAGATGCGCTATTTTACGCTGTGGTGCGTCGGTTTGCGGAGCGCTTGGACTAGAATGATCAAATCATTATGCTTACATTCAATGAATGTTTGCCGATTTACTAAGGAATACGCATGGCCCAATATGAATTCACTGTCGGGGTAAGAACCCAGTATCTGCCGGAACAATCCGACCCTGACCGCACCAACTTCGTCTTCACGTACTCCATCACGATCAAGAATACCGGCACCGTCCCGGCCCAGCTGATTTCCCGCCACTGGGTTATCACCGATGCCAACAATCATATGGAAGAGGTGAGGGGGCTTGGCGTGGTTGGCCATCAGCCGCTGCTGCAGCCCGGCGAACAGTTTGAGTACACCAGCGGCACGCAATTGCGCACGCCGCAGGGTTCAATGTACGGTGAGTATTTCTGCGTGGCCGAGGATGGCCATCAGTTTGAAGCGAAGATTCCGGAGTTCGTGCTGTCGCTGCCGCGCACTCTGCATTAATCCTTTTTCTTCTTTTTCTTCGAAGGCATCGTCCACCAGACGATGAAGACCAGCAGGAACAGCGCCACGAACGCTTCTAGCAGCAGATACACCATAATCAATCCCTATGTTAATTGCACGCCGTAGTTTAACCGTTTCGGCCGGCCCCGTCGCGGCCGCCGTTGCCGCTTTGATCCTGAGCGCCTGTACCACGCAGCCGGTCCAGCAGCAGCCCGTCCCGCAACCCGTCACACCGCAGCCGCCGGTGCAGCCTGCCCAACCGGCGGCGCCAGCGCCGGTGACCCCTCCTGCACCGCCAGCCAAAGCTTCCTTCGTTCCGGCCGCATGGAGCGACCTGCCAGGCTGGGACCGCGACGATCTGCGCGCCGCATGGCCCGCCTTCATGCAGTCCTGTTCGCGCCTTGGCGCCCAGGCTGACTGGAAGGAGCTCTGCACCATCGCGAAGAACGTGGATGCGAGCAGCGAAGACGCGATCCGCCTGTTCTTCGAATCCTTCCTGCAGCCGCAAAAAGTCGTGGCGCCGGATGGCGCGGACAGCGGCCTGATTACTGGCTACTACGAACCCCTGCTGCGCGGCTCGCGCAAAAAAGGCGGGGTCTACACGGCTCCTCTATATAAGGTGCCGGACGATCTGGTGATCGTGGATCTGGGCTCCGTCTACCCTGAGTTGCAGGGCAAGCGTGTACGCGGCAAACTGAAAGGCAAGCGCGTAACGCCGTATCCGGCGCGCGAAGAAATCGCGAAGAACGGCCTGGCCGGCAACGAGCTGCTGTGGGTGGACGATCCGGTGGAAGCCTTCTTCCTGGAAGTGCAGGGCTCCGGCCGCGTGCAACTGGGCGACAATGAAACCGTGCGCGTGGCATATGCAGACCAGAACGGCCGCGGTTACGAGTCCATTGGCAAATGGCTGGTGCAGCAGGGCGAGCTGACGCTGGAGCAGGCCACCGCGCAAGGCATCAAGACCTGGATTGCGGGCCATCCAACGCGGATGCAGGAATTGTTCAACGTGAATCCGAGCTACGTCTTCTTCAGGGAAGAAAAGCTACCGGACCCGAAACTCGGCCCGAAAGGCACGCTGAACGTTCCGCTCACGCCGCAGCGCTCCGTGGCGATTGACCGCAGCCAGATTCCTTTGGGCGTGCCGGTCTATCTGAATACCACGCAGGCCGGCAGCGACATTCCCTTCCAGCGCCTAATGATGGCGCAGGACACGGGCGGCGCCATCAAAGGGCCGATTCGCATGGATGTCTTCTTCGGCTTCGGCGCTGAAGCGGCCGACAACGCCGGCCGCATGAAACAGCGCGGCAATATCTGGGTGCTGCTGCCGAAGTTGGTACACTAGCGCAGAACCAGCACGGGCAGAGTCGTGTGGGCGAGCACCTTCTGGGTTTCGCTGCCGAGGAACAGTTTGTTCAGGCCCTTGCGCCCGTGCGATGCCATCAGAATGATGTCGCAGCCATGCTGTTCGGCGGCCTTCACGATTTCTTCGTAAGGCGTGGCGGACTGCGTCATCACCCCCTCAAATGGCACGCCGGCTGCGCGTGCCGCTGTCGCAACCCGATCCAGGCAGTTGCGCGCATATTCGTCGGCGTGACGATCAAAGATTGCCGCATCCGGCACCACGACCGCTTCGCTCATCGGCACCAGAGGGAAGGGCTGGATGACCGACACCGCGACAAGCTTCGCCCCGTTCAGCTGCGCGAAGCGCACAGCAGTTTCAGTAGCCCGTTCAGATAGTTGCGAACCATCGGTGGGCAGCAAGATGGACTTGAACATGGCAACTCCACTGGGCAGGTGAGAATAAGCCCAGTGTAGAACTGGAGCGCTAGGCAGGGCGCACGCTTCGAATCTGCCGAGTGGATATCATCGCCGCTGTCAGCAGCACACCGCCGGCGCCCATGCAGGCCAGCGCTGCGCGTGTCGAAAGATGCTCGGCCAGGTAGCCGGCACTCAGCGCGCCAATTGGCGCAATGGAGACGGTCAGGAAGCGCATCGTGGAAACCATGCGGCCCAGGTACTCGTCCGGCGTGACTCTCTGCCGCATGCCGAGGTAGGGCAGCAGGAACAGCATCACGCCGCAGTCAAAGATAAACGTGACGCAGCAGGCGGCCGCCGCGCTGCCATACGGACTTCCGAACAGCACGGGCGGCACGCAGGGCAACAGCACCAGTCCAGTGGCGGTCGTGCCCAGGCCGATCAGCATTGTCTTGCCTGGACCGAAGCGCCGGTTCAAAGGCTTGACGATCAGGGAACTCAGAAGCACGCCGCAGCCGCCCAGAATCTGCATCGCACCCAGCATGCCCGCGGACATGCCCAGTTCGCGCGTCGCATAGAGAATCTGTAGCGCCGCGTAACCATAAAAGAGCAAATGCCAGCAGCCGACGCCGGCGGCCAGTGTGCGCAATAAAGGCTGGCGCCAGATGAATAGCAAACCTTCCTGCATATCGTGAAATGGATGCTGTCCGCTCGGTACCGGCGCCGGCTCCCTGGAATCCACCTTGCGCAGCGCCAGAACGGCAGCAAATAGGCCGACTGCATCCACCAGCAGCGCAAACGGTGCGGTGAGCCATTGCACCAGCAAGCCGCCAAGGCCGGGACCAACCAGGCGGGCGATGGAATCGGTCGTCGTCAGCCGTGCCTGTGCTTCGATGATGCGTTCGCGGCCGACCAGAAAGGTGATGAAGATTTGCTCGGCGCTGCCACCGACCAGCGCGCACGCCCCCTGGACCATGGCGTTCGCATACATCCACGGCATCGACAGCCATCCCATCCACCATGCGAAAGGAATGCTGGCCAGCGACAGGCCCTGGATGGTTTTGCTGGCGATAAGAATGGGTAGTTTGCGTCGCCGGTCCAGGAATACGCCGGCGGGCAGGGCCAGTACCGCGAAGGGAATGGCCTGGCAGGCGGTGAGCAAGCCCATTTGTGCCGGCGTCGCGTGCAGCAGCATGATGGAGCAGAGTGGCATCGCCAGCGTACCGATATAAGTACCGAAGCCGGTCATGATGCTGCTTAACCAGTAGCGGCGGAATCCCGCTTGTGCCAGCAGCGTGTCGCGGGCGATTCTTTCGGCGATGGTCTGGCGCAGGGAGGTAAGCATTGGCGCAAATCATAACAGCGCCGGTCGCTGAACAGCTACAATCGGCGGATAACTTTTCACTCCTGGAGGAGCTAACAATGCAATATGAAGACCTGATCGTCGAAGTCCACGATAAAGTGGCCCTGATCCGCCTGAATCGTCCGAAAGCCCTGAACGCGCTGAACGACCGCATGATGAATGAACTGGGCGACTGCTTCGCGAGGTTCGATGCCGACCCTGCTATTCACGTGATGATCCTGACAGGCAGTGAGAAAGCCTTCGCCGCGGGCGCCGATATCGCCGCCATGGCTGACTATACCTACCAGGATACCTATCGCGACAATTACATCGGCCGTAATTGGGAGCACATTCTGAAAGTGCGCAAGCCAGTGATCGGCGCCGTGTCGGGCTTCGCGCTGGGCGGCGGCTGCGAGCTGGCSATGATGTGCGACTTCMTSRTYGCGGCSGACARCGCCARGTTCGGCCAGCCSGAAATCAAGGTTGGTGTCACGCCGGGCGCCGGCGGTACACAGCGTCTGCCGCGCGCGATCGGCAAGTCCAAAGCGATGGACCTGCTGCTGACCACCCGCATGATCGATGCTGCTGAAGCTGAGCGCACCGGGCTGGTGTCGCGCGTGGTCCCGGCCGACAAACTGATTGAAGAAGTGCTGGCTATCGCAAAGCAGATCGCCGCGATGCCGGTTTCCGTTGCCATGCAAATCAAGGATTGCGTGAACCGCGCCTTCGAATCGCCGCTGACCGAGGGCGTGTCTTATGAGCGCCGCCTGTTCCACGCAGGCTTCGGCACCCCGGCCCAACGCGAAGGCATGCACGCCTTCCTGGAAAAGCGCACGCCGAATTTCGAAGGCCTGTAAAACCCAACGGCGTAACCCTAGTGGCAGCCACATCGTGGCTGCCACTTGTTTTTTGCCTTGGGTTCTAAAAGCCCTTGCGGCGCCTTGGAAGCTTTGCTATAGTTCTGTCCCTCGCARCGCAACGCAGCAAACAGCGCGAAACGATGTGAGAAGTTTGAAGCGCAAGACGCTGAAAACGAAGGGGTTGACGAGTTGCACGCTGTACCGCATAATCTCGCTTC
>NZ_JBFRDW010000272.1:0-7575 GCF_052113985.1 Pseudoduganella sp. RAF53_2
GCTTATAAATGACGTCCTTCAGGCTGCGCGTGGCTTCCTCCAGCGCGCGCTGGTCGATCGGGCCGGAAATCAGATTCTGTACTGCGTCGATCTGGCCACGCAGCCAGGAATCGTCGTCCAGCAGCTCGGACACGTTCTCCAGCAGCAGGCGGAACAGGCGCAGCAAGAGTTCCTGCTGTTCGGCCGTGTCGCCACTGCGAATTTCGATCTGGTAGCACAGCTGTTTCAGGCGCGTGCCGATCTCGGCCAGTGCCGCTTCGGTGTGCGCTTCCTTGGTGGCCGCGCCCAGAGCTTCGGCCTCGGCCACCAGCGCTGGTGTGCCGCTCAGCAGCGAAGCAACGGCAAAGGTCAGCGTGCGGCTGAGCAGGTCGCGCAGCTGTTTGGCTTGTTCGCCTTCCGTATTTGGGGCCAGTTCGATGCCACCGCCGGGGCGGGTGGGTGCAGGGCGCTCGGCCAGAGCGGACAGGGTGCGCGCATAGGCCTCCCAGTCACGCGATTTGACCGCGCGATTGAAGCGGCGGCCAAAATCGGCGAGTTCGCCCGGCTGATCGGTCAGGCGGGCGGCAAACTGGGTAAGAACGTTTTCGGGGCCGGGATCGGCGGCGGGCGCTGCGGTTGCCGGGGCGCCGGTAATTTCGTTGTAGATGTCGCGATAGGCGTCGGGCGTAGGAGCGATCCGGCGCAGCGCGAGACGGCGGAAAGCCTCGCGGGCAACATCAGCCGGGTTCATGTCCGCGCCGGCTGGGTTGGTGGGTTTGCTAGACATCTGACGTACAGCCTTTACAAAGGTTTACCGATTGTCAGCATCTTAAGCCACTGTCCAGTATGCCCATCGTTCAATTAGCAGGGAGAAATTTGCCTTAATTCCCGGCATCAATCGATTAACTGGTTTTTAATGGCGTAATGCGTCAGCTCGGCGCTGTTCTTCAGGTTCATCTTGGCCAGCAGGCGGGCGCGGTACTCGCTGACGGTCTTGACCGACAGCGACAGCTCCTTGGCAATCGCACCCACGGTTTTGCCGGAAGCGATCATGGTCAAGGTCTGGAATTCCCGGTCGGACAGCATTTCATGCGGCGCTGCCTGATGGTCCTCGCCGACATGGTTTGCCAATTCCTGGGCCAGTGCCGGACTAATGTATTTTAATCCGCTAGCGACCTGCCGGATCGCATTGACCAGTTCTTTTGGTGCACTTTGTTTGGTCAGATAGCCTGCCGCACCCGCTTTTAGCGAGCGGATGGCGTATTGGTCCTCGCGATGCATGGACAGCATCAGCACAGCCAGTTCCGGCTTTTCCTTCTTGATCTGTTTGAGCACCTCGATGCCGCTGCGGTCGGGCAGGGTAATGTCGAGCAGGATGACGTGGCAGCCGGACTTGCGGAACAGCTTGACCGCGTCCAGCCCGTTTTCGGCCTCGCCGGCGACAACGATATCCTTGGTCTCGGCCAGGATCTGCTTCAGTCCTTCGCGGACGATGGCGTGATCGTCGGCAATGAAGACCTTGATGGTGGCTTTTTCGCTCATGCTATGTTATTTCGTTGAGGCAACTTCTCTGGGCGCTATTGTAACGTCCGCCGCCTCGGCTGGCAGCCTGATTTTGATCGCCACGACAGTACCGCCGCCGGGTGCATGACTCAAGGTCAAGGTTCCGCCCAGCGCTGCGGCGCGCTCGGCCATGCCACGCAGGCCGAAAGAGTCCGTTTTAGAGCGGTCAGTCGGGGCAATACCCTTGCCGTCGTCCGTGATTTTCAAGCTGAGCTGGCCGCGCGCACGTTGCAGGCGCACGCTGACGGAACGCGCGCGGGCGTGCTTGGCAATATTGGTCAGCGCTTCCTGTGCGATACGGAACAGGGCAGCGGCCTGATCGGGCGCGAGGTCGAGGTCCTTCACGTTCGACTGGAAACGGCAGACGATACCGGCTTGCGTCGAGAATTCCTTGACCTGCCATTCCAGCGCGGCGGGAAGGCCGAAGTCCAGCACGGATGGGCGCAGATCGAGCGTGATGCGGTGCACGGCATCGATAGTGCGGTCGACCAGCGAATCAACGTAGGCCGCTTTTTGCTGCAGGTGCTCGTCGCCTTCCGGCAGGCGGGCGGCCAGCATGGTCAGCGCCATCTTGATGGCGGTCAGATTGCCACCCAGATCATCGTGGATTTCGCGGGCGATGCGTTCGCGCTCCTGCTCCTTTACCTTTTCAATGTGGGCGGTCAGCTCCGCCAGGCGCGCCCGGCTGGCACGCACTTCGAGCTGCTCCAGCTTGCTCTCCGTGATATTGCTCATGATGCCTTCCCACTGCACCGTGCCATCGTCCAGGCGGTGCGGGGTACTGCGCAGGTTAATCCACTTCACGTCTTTCCACGCTTCGACCCAGATGCGGCCTTCCCAGTTCCAGCTCCACAGCGAGCCGGCGGAAGCATCCATCGATTCCTGGTAAGAAGAGCGGTCGTCGTGCAGGATCAACTCCAGAAAGCGCTGCGGCTCGGCTTGCAGCTCGGCGGCGCTGAGGCCCAGCAGTGCCTGGCAGCCATCGCTGAGGTAGGGAAATTCCACACGGCCATCCGGCAGGCGGCTGAATTGATAAACCAGACCTGGGGTGTGGGCGGCAATTGCGTCTAAAGCGGAGAGCTGGCTGGGGTGCATGACGTTAGTGTAACGTCAACGGCGCCGTGCGCGCCAGAAGGCGCTGAAGCGGCGCAGCACTCTCAACGGCCGCATGTCGAAACGGCCGCCGCGCCCACGGCGCAGACGACGCAGCCAGTCGCGGCAGGCGCGCAGCGCGTCGCGGCATTCCTGCCAGGCGGCGGTGGCTTTCAGGCGCGCAATCCAGCGGTCTTTCAGTTCGATGAAGCGGTTGTGAATCCGTGCGAACCAGGCCAGTTGCAACAGGGCAGGGCGCGTCAACGCATACAGCCGCGCCACCGCGGCTGCACCCGCCACTTTGGCGATCACAAAAACGCTGAGGCCCATCATGGCATGCCCTTTCGCCATGGCAAACAGGGCCAGCAGCTTTACCGGGAACAGCAGCAGGGCCGGCAAAGTGAACAGCGCCAGGGCGGCCAGCGGTCCGAGCCGGCTGATGAAGCGCTCCAGCGCATGCAGCGGCGGAAACTGCGCCAGCCTCTCCATCAGGCGCGCACCAACATCCCACAGCCATTCTTCAAAGATGAGGAAGAGAGCTGCGAGGTAGACGAGAGGAGCAAACAGCCGGCGTCTGAATGTGTACAATCGCTTCATGTGGGTGCCATTATTGCACCATTAGACTTAAGCAGATATGAACAAGGCATTCGTAAAAGAGAGCGAGCAGGACGACGATGATGATGCTGTCCCTGCCGCGTTGGCGATTCCGGCGGGATCGAAAAACTACATCACGCCTGCGGGCTACCAGCGCATCAAGGATGAGCTGCTGCAGCTGATTGATGTGGAACGGCCGGAGGTCGTGAAGGTGGTGCACTGGGCGGCGTCGAATGGCGACCGTTCGGAGAATGGCGACTATATTTACGGCAAGCGCCGGCTGCGCGAAATCGACCGACGCATTCGTTTCCTCACCAAACGTATGGACCTGGCCGCTGTGGTTGACCCGAGCGTGCACCATGGCAGCGACCAGGTTTTTTTCGGCGCTACGGTAACTTACGCCAAGCGCTCGGGCGAAGAGCAAACCATCACTATTGTTGGCATCGACGAATTCGACCCCCTGAAAGGTAAGATCAGCTGGATCTCACCCGTCGCCCGCACCTTGACGAAGGCTCGAGAAGGCGACACTGTCACGCTGCACACGCCAACCGGCGTAGAAGAACTCGACATCCTCGAAGTCAGCTATCCCGCACCCGGCGAGGATTGAGCTGACGCAAAGCGCGCTGGCTGCATTTCACTATCCTTAACCCTAAAGTCGGGGTCAGACCCTGAGGGTCTGACCCTGGGGTTAGGGTCAAGGAGATACCATGCCGCGTCAACCGCGCCATTTCCCGGCAGGCAGTTGCATGCACATTGTGCAGCGTGGTGACAATCGCCGCACCTGCTTTCATTCGGAAAATGATCGGCGCCACTACGTAAGCTTGCTCGACAAGTACAGCAAGGCCAGCGGCTGCTTGATCCATGCTTACGTGCTGATGTCGAATCACGTGCACCTGCTTGTGACGGTGCAGGAACTTAACGCGCAGTCGTGGATGATGAAGGCCATCTCGCAATGCGCAGCGCACAGACTGCATTGCCTGCGCGGTGAATCCGGAACCATGTGGGATGGCCGTTATAAGGCCGCAAGGGTTGAGGCTGAGGATTATTTGCTGTTGTGCCAGCGGTATATTGAGCTAAATCCTGTACGAGCGGGCATGGTGCAGTATCCCGGGCATTATCGGTGGTCGAGTTATAACTGCAATGCTGAAGGGCGGCGTAACGACGTGATCACGCCGCATGAGGTTTATCTTCGATTGGGGCGGGAGGCGCGACAGCGGCAGATGGCTTATCAGGCGCTGTTTGATATCCCGTATTCCGAGTCCGATCTGGAGCGGATTCGCGGGGCAACGCATTTTCAGAGCGTCATTCGGAAACCCTAAGATCTGGGTCAGACCCTTGGGTCTGACCCTCGCTTATGCGCGCTCGCGAGAGACGCGGTTGACGCCGGCGACTTTGCGGACGTTGCGCAGCAGCGCCGCTAAATGCACGCGGTCTTTCACCTGAATAGTGAAGCGCAGCTGGTGGAGGATATGTTCGCGGTCTTCGTCCATGCCGACGAAGGTGATGTTGCCGTCGGATTCGCCGATCTCGGCCGCCACGCGCGCGAGAATGCCTTTCTCGTTGTTGATCAGCAGGCGGATGCGCGAGTCGAAGCGGCGGTTCAGTTCCGTGCCCCATTTCACTGCGATCCAGCGGTCCGGCTCTTTTTGCTTGAGGCGCTTGGCGACGGTGCAGTCGGCCGTGTGAACCTGGAGGCCCTGGTCGCGGCGCAGCTGGCCGACGATGTGGTCGCCCGGGATTGGCAGACAGCACGCCGCCAGTTGCACCGACACGCCTTCGCTGCCGTAAATCGTGACCGGGTCCAGGTCGGCGGCGCTGTTGTGGTCAATCGGCATGGAAGCCGACTCGCCGCCCATCAGGCCGAAGATATGGCGCGCCACCAGCGGCGCCATGCGCTTGCCGATGCCGATATCCGCATACAGTTCTTCGGCCGACTTGGCCGACGATTCGTTCAGCAGGCGCTCCATCAGCGGCCCTGGCAGGTCCGGATCGATATTGATTGCATTCAGTGCCTGCGTCAGCAGCTGCTGGCCGAGGCGGATCGACTCCGGCAGGTTAATCGTGCGCAGATGATGGCGAATCGCCGAACGCGCCTTACCGGTGCGGACAAATGACAGCCAGCTTGGCGACGGACGCGAATTCGGGTCCGTCTTGATCTCGACGATATCGCCATTGCGCAGTTCCGTGCGCAGTTGTCCCGGTTCGCTGTTGATGTTCACGGCCACCGTGTGGTCGCCGATGCCAGTGTGGATCGCATAGGCGAAATCGATGGCGGTCGCGCCGCGGGGCAGGGCGATGATCTTGGACTTCGGTGTGAACACGTAGACGGAGTCGGGGAACAAGTCCACCTTCACGTGTTCCAGGAACTCGGCCGAATCGCCGGTCTGCTGCTGGATATCGAGCAGGGACTGCAGCCAGGCGTGGGTGCGCTGCTGCATGTCCGACATATTGGCGTCGTTGTTCTTGTACAGCCAGTGCGCCGCCACACCCGATTCGGCAGTGCGGTGCATTTCCTGGGTGCGGATCTGGAACTCGACCGGCGTGCCGTACGGACCAATCAGCGTGGTGTGCAGCGACTGGTAGCCATTCAGTTTGCGGATCGCGATGTAATCCTTGAACTTGCCCGGCATGGGCTTGTACAGCGAGTGCAGGGTGCCCAGCGCCACATAGCAGTTCGAGAAGCTGTCGACCACCACCCGGAAGCCATACACGTCCAGCACCTGCGAGAAGGTCAGGTGCTTGGCGCGCATCTTCTTGTAGATGCCGTACAGCGTTTTTTCGCGGCCATAGACTTCGGCGTGGATGCCGGCCATGCCCAGCGTATTCTTCACCGCTTCCATGATCTTGCCCACCACCTCGCGCCGGTTGCCGCGCGCCGCTTTCACGGCTTTGGACAGCACGTGATAGCGCAACGGATACAGGTGGGCGAAGGCGAGATCCTGCAGCTCGCGGTAGATGTTGTTCAGGCCCAGGCGATGCGCGATGGGCACATACACTTCCATCGTTTCGGCCGCGATGCGGCGCTTCTTGGCCGGCGCCATCACGTCCAGCGTGCGCATATTGTGCAGGCGGTCGGCCAGCTTGATCAGAATCACGCGCACGTCCGAAGCCATGGCCAGCAGCATCTTGCGGAAGTTTTCCGCCTGCGCTTCGATCTGGCTCTGGAACTCGATTTTTTCCAGTTTCGACAGGCCGTCCACCAGATGGGCGACCGGCGCGCCGAAGCGCTCGATCAGCTCATCTTTTTTGACGTCCTGGTCTTCCATCACATCGTGCAGCAGGGCTGCCATGATGGCTTGTGCATCCAGCTTCCAGTCCGCGCAGATTTCCGCCACCGCGATCGGGTGCGAAATGTATGGCTCGCCCGACTTGCGGACCTGGCCCAGATGCATCTCGTCCGAGAAGCGATACGCTTCCTTGACCTTTTTCAGGTCCGCCTCGTTCATGTACTCGGCGAGTTTTTCTGTCAGATGGCTGATGGTGGCCACACCGGTGGCAACCGTGGGGGCGGCAAGCGGGGAAGAGGAAATCGGTGCTGTAGAAATGTCAACGCCCGGCGTTGGTTTAGCCGGGCGCTTTGCCCGRCGGGCGGGCTGTTCGGACACACTGGAATCGGTGCTGGTCAGGTTCATATCGGGTCAGTGATGGAATCCTACTGTAAGAACCTGGGACATCGTATTCGGGAACCAAGTTCCCAGATTACATAGGGACCTTTTTCAGCATTTCCAGACCCACTTTACCTGCGGCGATTTCGCGCAGGGCGACAACGGTTGGCTTGTCCTTGGCTTCGACCTTAGGGGTGTGGCCTTGCAGCAGCTGGCGGGCGCGGTAGGTCGCGGCCAGGGTCAGCTGGAAACGGTTAGGTACGTTCTTCAGGCAATCTTCAATAGTGATACGGGCCATTCTTTAACTCCTGGGTAGTCTGTATTTATGCTGCGTGGTCGGCGTGGATGCCCAGTTCGGACATCAACTTGGCATTGCGGGCGGCTTGTTGCGCAAAACGGCAACGGGCGGATCGGACGATCGCGCTCAGCTCCGACAAGGCGACCGGGAACTCTTCGTTGATAATAACATACTCGAACTCGGGCGCGTGGGCGATTTCCCCGCCTGCAGCCAGCAGGCGACGGTTGATCACGTGGACCTCGTCCTGGCCGCGTTTGTGCAGGCGTTCTTCCAGCGCCGCGAAGGAGGGCGGCAGGATGAAGATGCCGGCCGCTTGCGGGAACTGCTTCTTGACCTGGCGCGCGCCCTGCCAATCGATTTCCAGCAGGATGTCGGTGCCGGCCTTCATCTGCTCTTCCACGAAGATGCGCGAGGTGCCGTAGTAATTGCCGTGCACTTCGGCCC
>NZ_JBFRDW010000273.1:0-7521 GCF_052113985.1 Pseudoduganella sp. RAF53_2
GTCATCATGAAGCCGGCCACCGAAACCGTCTTCACCGGCGAAGATGCGGCCAAAATGCAGAAAATTCTGGACGCGCTGGAAAACCTGGATGATGTCCAGGAAGTCTATACCAACGCAGTCATCGAGGAATAATCCCCAATGAAGATCCTGGTAGTCGGCTCGGGCGGCCGTGAACACGCTTTAGCATGGAAACTGGCGCAATCCGAACGCGTGCAGATGGTGTATGTAGCACCTGGCAACGGCGGCACCGCGCGCGATGCGCGCCTGCAGAACGTGGCCATCACGGACCTGAACGCACTGGCGGATTTCGTTGAGCAGAACCACATCGGCCTGACGGTAGTCGGCCCTGAGGTGCCGCTGGCAGCGGGCATCGTCAACCTGTTCCGCGCGCGCGGCCTGAAAGTCTTTGGCCCGACCAGGGAAGCGGCGCAGCTGGAGTCCTCCAAGGATTTCGCCAAGGCCTTCATGAAGCGCCACGGCATTCCGACCGCCGACTACGAGACCTTCGCCGATGCCAAGGCCGCCCACGCCTTGGTGGACGCGAAAGGCGCGCCGATCGTGATCAAGGCCGATGGCCTGGCTGCGGGCAAAGGCGTAGTGGTGGCCATGACGCTGGAAGAAGCGCATGCCGCCGTGGACCACATGCTGTCCGATAACGCCTTTGGCGACGCCGGCGCGCGCATCGTGATCGAAGAATTCCTGTCCGGCGAAGAAGCTTCCTTCATCGTCATGTGCGACGGCAAGAACGTGCTGCCGCTGGCCACCAGCCAGGACCACAAGCGCCTGCAGGACAATGACCAGGGCCCGAACACGGGCGGCATGGGCGCTTACTCCCCTGCGCCGATCGTGACCCCGGCCATGCATGCGCGCGTGATGCGCGAGATCATCATGCCTACGATTCAGGGCATGGCGAAGGACGGCATCCAGTTCACCGGCTTCCTGTACGCGGGCCTGATGATCGACGCCGCCGGCAATCCGAAGACGCTGGAATTCAACTGCCGCATGGGCGACCCGGAAACCCAGCCGATCATGGCGCGCCTGAAGACCGATCTGCTGGGCGTGATGGAACATGCCGTCAACGGCACGCTGGACCAGGTGGAACTGGAATGGGACCGCCGCACCGCCGTTGGCGTGGTGATGGCCGCTGCCGGATATCCGGACAGCCCGCGCAAGGGCGACGCCATCCACGGCATCCCGGCTGAAACGCCGGAATCCGTCACCTTCCACGCCGGCACCACCGACGTCGACGGCAAGCTGCTCACCTCCGGTGGCCGCGTGCTGTGCGTGGTCGGTCTGGGCGACAGCGTGAAGATGGCGCAGAAGCAGGCTTACGAAGCTGTCGACAAGATCGCCTTCGACGGCATGCAGTTCCGCCGCGACATCGGCTGGCGCGGCCTGAAGCACTGAAACCGTCAACTGGTGGCTGCCACGATGTGGCAGCCACCAGTTGACGCCGCTGGCTCCTGACAAGGTGGCTGCCACGGCGTGGCAGCCACCAGCTTTATGCAGTTGGTTTTAACGAATATAACGGCACAATATGTCCGCACCTGATCCACAAGACGTCAAAGCCTGGCTGCTAAGCCTGCAGGACCGCATCGTCACCGCGCTGGAAGGCGTGGACGGCAAGCCTTTCCTGCGCGACGGCTGGGAGCGTCCTGAAGGCGGTGGCGGCATCTCGCGCCTGATCGAAGAAGGCAATGTGATCGAGCGCGGCGGCTGCAACTTCAGCCACGTGATGGGCGCCAAGCTGCCGCCATCGGCATCGGCGCACCGTCCGGAGCTGGGCGGACAGGCGTGGGAAGCGATGGGCGTGTCCCTCGTGATCCACCCGCGCAATCCGTATGCGCCGACCGTGCATATGAACGTGCGCTTCTTCAGCACCAGCACAGCCGACGGCACGTCGGTGTGGTGGTTCGGCGGCGGTATGGACCTGACGCCGTACTACGGCAACAAAGCAGACGCGCAGCACTTCCACCAGACCTGCCACGACGCGCTGGCGCCGTTTGGCTCCGAGCTGCATGCGAAGTTCAAGTCCTGGTGCGACGACTACTTCTACCTGAAGCACCGCAAGGAAGCGCGCGGCGTTGGCGGCATCTTCTTCGATGACTTCAATGCGCTCGGTTTCGAGCAAAGCTATGCAATGACCCGCAGCGTGGGCGACTCCTTCCTGAGCGCCTACCTGCCCATCCTGGAAGGCCGCAAGGACACCCCATACGGTGAGCGCGAGCGCGATTTCCAGGCTTATCGCCGCGGACGCTACGTCGAGTTCAATCTCGTGTTCGACCGCGGCACTCTGTTCGGCCTGCAGTCCGGCGGCCGCACGGAGGCGATCCTGATGTCGATGCCGCCGATCGTGAAATGGCGCTACGACTGGCATCCGGCACCGGGCAGCCCGGAAGCGGCGCTGTACACCGACTTCCTTCCGCACCGCGACTGGCTGGCCACGTGACCCGCTGTATCGCACTGCTGGGAGGCAGTTTCGATCCTGTACACAACGGCCACGTCGCGCTTGGCGCTCATTTCGCAGCACTGCTGCAGGCGGACGAGCTGCGTGTGATCCCGGCCCTGCCGTGGCAAAAGACATCCCTGGTGGCCACGCCCGAACAGCGCGTGGACATGCTGAAGCTGGCCTTCGCGGGCCTGCCCTGCCCGGTCACGGTCGACCGCCAGGAACTGGAGCGCGGCACGCGCACCTTTACGATCGAAACGCTGCGCGCGATCCGCGCCGAGGTAGGCCCGGATGTATCGCTGGCCTTCCTGATGGGCGCGGACCAGCTGCAGCGGCTGGACACCTGGCATAACTGGCGTTCCCTGTTCGACCTGGCCCACTTCTGTGTGGCGGCCAGGCCCGGCTTCGAACTGGAAGCGTCGCAACTGCCGGACGCGGTGGCGCAGGAGTTTACGCGCCGCCTCGCCGGCCCRGCCGAGCTGCATGCGCAGCCGTCCGGCCTGACCTGCATCGCCGCCGATCTGGACGTCGATGTATCGGCCACAGGCATTCGTGCTGCATTACAACGGGGCCAGAGCGCTGGCTCGCTTATCCCCGGCGTAGTGCTAGACTATATTGAACAACATAATCTGTATAAGAATTAAATGGATATCAAAAAACTGCAAACCCTCGTCGTGGACGCCCTGGAAGATGTTAAGGGCCAGGAAATCGTCCTGTTCGACACCACTGGGCTCACCAGCCTGTTCGACCGCATCTGCATCGCTTCCGGTACTTCCAACCGCCAGACCAAGGCACTGGCCGCATCCGTGCGCGACAAGGTCAAGGCAGCAGGCGGCGACGTGGTCGGCATCGAAGGCGAAGACACCGGCGAATGGGTGCTGGTCGACCTGGGCGATATGATCGTCCACATCATGCAGGCGCCGATCCGCGCTTACTACCGCCTGGAAGAGATCTGGGGCGAGAAGCCGGTCAAGCTGGGCGCCGCCAAGCGCAAGTCCACCGCCGAAGGCAAGGCCGCCGCCGACGCAGAAGCCAAGCCGAAGAAGTCCGGCCACCTGGCTGCGACCAAGAAGGCCAAGGAAGCCGAAGCTGTGGTCGAGAAAAAACCTGCCGCACGCAAGCCAGGCACCGTGAAGGCTGCCGCCGCTGCGGGCGCCGTCGCCAAGAAAGCTGCTGCCAAGAAGGCCGCACCGAAGATCGAAGCGCCGGAAGGCAAGAAGGTGAAGGTTGCCGCCACCAAGACCGCCGAGGCATCCGCCAAAGCCGCCAAGGCCAAGAAAGCCGCCGACGCCGCCGCCACCCCGGTCAAGACCGTCATCAAGCGCCTGAAGAAGGCTGCGGCCGAGTAAGTGCAGCTGCTCATCGTTGCGGTCGGCCACAAAATGCCGGCCTGGATCGAAAACGGCTTCGCGGAATACGTCAAGCGCATGCCGCCCGAGCTGCGCATCGTTCTCAAGGAAGTGAAGCCGGTCGAGCGCTCCGGCAGCAAGACCGCTGCCACCGCCATGGCGCTGGAACGGGAGCGCATCGAAGCGGTTCTGCCCAAATCGGTGCGCATCATTGCTCTCGATGAGCGGGGCAAGGACCTCACCAGCGTCGGTTTATCCCAGCAACTGGAAGCCTGGCAGCAGGATGGCCGCGATACGGCCTTCCTGATCGGCGGCGCCGACGGGCTCGATCCCGGCCTGAAAGCCAGGGCGGAAGGCATGCTCCGGCTGTCCAGCCTGACCCTCCCGCATGGCATGGTGCGCGTGATGCTGGCCGAACAGTTATATCGGGCGTGGACAATTACACAGAACCACCCTTATCATCGTGTATAAAACACAGGGTGGGGACAATGAAACTGGTCGAAAAGAAGATTTACCTCGCTTCAAAGAGCCCGCGGCGGCGTGAGCTGCTGCGGCAAATCGGCGTCGACTTCGAACTGCTGATGCTGCGCAGCGACGGCCCGCGCGGCGCGGATGTCACCGAAGACGTCAACGCCGGCGAGGAGCCGATGGCCTATGTCGGCCGCGTAGCACAGGAAAAAGCGGACTTCGCCTGGGACATGATCCAGAAGCGCCGCCTGATTCTGCGCCCCGTGCTGGCGGCCGATACCACCGTCACCATCGACGGCGAAATCCTCGGAAAACYGGCCAACATCAACGAAGCGTCGGCCATGCTGCGCAAGCTGTCGGGCCGCACCCACCAGGTCCTGACCTCCGTGGCCGTGCACTCCGCCGACTTTTCCGGCCATATCACGCAAGTCTCCGATGTCCGCTTCGGCAAGCTGACCGACGCCGAGATCAAGGCCTATTGCGCCACCACCGAACCATACGACAAAGCCGGCGGCTACGGCATCCAGGGCCTGGCCGCGCTGTTCGTCGAGCACATTGACGGCAGCCACTCGGGCATCATGGGCCTGCCACTGTTTGAAACGGCGCAGCTGCTGCGCCAGGCCGGCCTCAAGCTGCCATAAGCTGCCCTAATGAACGAAGATATCCTCATCAACATCACCCCGCAGGAAACCCGCGTCGCCCTGGTGGTACAAGGCGCCGTGCAGGAACTGCACATCGAGCGCACGCTGACGCGCGGCCTGGCGGGCAATGTCTATTCCGGCAAAGTGGTACGTGTGCTGCCCGGCATGCAGTCGGCCTTCATCGACATCGGCCTGGAACGTGCAGCCTTCCTGCACGTGGCCGACATCTGGGAAGCCCGTCCCCACGACGGCCAGAACGCCACGCCGACGCCGATCGAGAAGCTGCTGTTCGACGGCCAGGTGCTGACCGTGCAGGTCATCAAGGAYCCGATCGGCACCAAGGGCGCGCGCCTGTCGACCCAGATTTCCATCGCCGGCCGCATGCTGGTCTATCTGCCGCAGGATGCCCACATCGGCATCTCGCAGAAGATCGAAAAAGAGACTGACCGCGAAGCCCTGCGCACAAGGATGCAAAGCCTGCTGCCGCCGGAGGAAAAAGGCGGCTACATCGTGCGCACCCAGGCCGAGGATGCCTCCGACTCCGACCTGCAGGCCGATATCGAATACCTGCGCAAGACCTGGGGCGCCATCTGCCACGGCGCACGCACCCGTCCACCGACCTCGCTGCTGCATCAGGACTTGAGCCTGGCCCAGCGCGTACTGCGCGACTTCGTGCACGACGAGACGGCAACTATCCAGGTCGATTCCCGCGAAAACTTCCTGTCGCTGACGGAGTTTGGCCGCATCTACACGCCGTCCGTGCTGCCACGGCTGGCGCACTACACGGGCGAGCGGCCGCTGTTTGACCTGTACGGCGTGGAAGAAGAAATCCAGCGCGCGCTGGGCCGCCGCGTGGATCTGAAATCCGGCGGCTACCTGATCGTGGACCAGACCGAGGCCATGACGACCATCGACGTCAACACCGGCGGCTTCGTCGGCGGCCGCAATTTCGCGGACACCATCTTCAAGACCAATCTGGAAGCGGCCCACGCCATCGCGCGCCAGCTGCGCCTGCGTAATCTGGGCGGCATCATCATCCTGGACTTCATCGACATGGAGAACACGGAACACCGCAATGCCGTGCTGGCGGAACTGAAGAAGGCATTGTCGCGCGACCGCACCAAGGTGTCGGTATCCGGCTTCTCGGCGCTGGGCCTGGTGGAGATGACGCGCAAACGTACCCGCGAATCGCTGGCCCACATCCTGTGCGAGCCCTGCCCCGCTTGCGGCGGCAAAGGCCAGGTCAAAACGTCGCGCACCATCTGCTACGAAATCCTGCGCGAACTGCTGCGCGAAGCCAAGCAGTTCAACCCGCGCGAATTCCGCATCCTCGCCTCGCAGGAGGTGGTGGACATGTTCCTCGAAGAAGAATCCCAGCATCTGGCGATGCTCGGCGACTTTATCGGCAAGAAGATCTCGCTACAGGTCGAAAACACCTATCACCAGGAACAGTACGACGTTATCCTGATGTAGCAAAATCCGGGGTCAGGTCTGTCATGCGCGTGCCAGCATCGGCTGGAGGGTTTGCCACACTTGCCCGCCGCTGATGCCGCGCATGCAGTTGTGGTGGCCGAGCGGGCATTCGCGCTGGCGGCATGGAGAACAATCCAGGCGCAGAGAGATCGAGGCGGCGATGTCGGAAAACGGCGGCGCGTGATCCGGATCGGTCGGACCGTAGATCGCGATCACCGGACGATTCAGCGCCGATGCCACGTGCAGCAGGCCGGAATCGTTGCTGACTACGGCATCCGCGCGGCCAATCAGGGCCACCGCCTCGCCCAGAGAGGTTTTGCCCGCCAGGTTGACGCAGGCGGGCGCCGCTGCGCAAACGGCCTCGCACACGGCAGCATCCTTCGGCCCGCCCAGCAAAGCGATCTGGGCGCCCGGCACATGCGCCTCGATCTCGCGCGCCAGGTCGCCGAAGTGTTCGGCAGGCCAGCGTTTGGCGGAGCCGAATTCGGCGCCAGGGGCGAATACGACCAGCGGACGCGCGACATCCAGTCCGGCCTTGGCGCAAGCCGCGGCAATCTGCTCGTCGCGTACAACAAGCTTCGGTTTGGGCACATCGGAACGCAGCGGCGCGGCAGGCGCCGACGCCAGCGCGGCGTAGAACGGCACCATCGGCCGCGGCGGAGTCGAATCGTGGTGCATCACATTGATCAGGCCATAACGGCTCTCGCCCTTGTAGCCCACGCGGCGCGGAATCCCGGCCAGCAGCGGAATCAGCGCATATTTCAGGGTATTTGGCAGCACATACGCAGCAAAATAGCCGCGCTTTGCCAGCACGCGCGAATACTTCCAGCGCTCCTTCAACTGCAGGGGACCGTGGCGGAACGGCGTTTCCAGCACTTCGTCCACTTCCACCATCTGGCGCCAGACCGGCGACACGGCCGGCGGCGCCAGCACGTCGATCGGCGCATCCGGGTACTGCGCGCGCAGCAGCTGCAGCAAGGGCTGCGCCATCACGGCGTCGCCGATCCAGTTGGGAGAGATGACAAGAATGCGATTATCCGGTGACACGTTGTTCCTCAGGGCGGGCTGGTGGCCGCATTATATACGTGCCGGACGCCGCGCCAGCGCTGCTATAATGGGGCTTTTCTGCACGCGTCATATG
>NZ_JBFRDW010000274.1:0-7509 GCF_052113985.1 Pseudoduganella sp. RAF53_2
CCCTGGATCAGTGCCGCAGTGAGGATGGTGGGTTCGGCGCCGAAGGATTCCAGCGCGAAGGACAGCGCCGCCGTCGGCAGTAGCGCGAGCAGCTGGATCAGCAGCGCCTGGACGGCCGGTGCGCGCAGGATGCGCGGCGCCGTCATGGCCCGCTCCGGGCCGCGCCCATATCGGCCATGACGCTGGCGTAGCAGCGCGGAAGGCTGGCGCCGGCCAGGGCGCCGCCGCCGCGCAGTGCGGCGCGGCTGGGCGCGGCCGCAGGATGGCGCGGACCGCGAGGCTCGGGAACAGTGGCGGCGAGGATCAAGCGGCGGCCGCTTCGGCTTCCTTGGCCTTGCGGGTCTTGCCAGCGCGGGACGGCATATGGCACAGGCCGCAGCGGTAGTCGGAGTTCAGGTCCATGGCATCGACCACGAACTTGCCCTGGCAGCAGCGGCAGGACTTCAGCTCCAGCATTCTGGTATTGGCGAAACGGGTCAGGGTCCAGGCGCGGGTCAGGGACAGCAGCGGCTCTTCGCCCGGCTCCGGCGGCATCTGCTCCAGATACAGCTGGTAAGCCTTCATCACCGCGCGGACACCACTGGCGCCAGCGTGTTCGACCAGGAAGTTATGGATATTCAGGAACAGCGAGCTGTGGATGTTCGGCTGCCAGGTCAGGAACCAGTCGGTGGAGAAAGGCAGCATGCCCTTCGGAGGAGAGACACCTTTCAGTTCCTTGTACAGCTTGAGAAGGCGCTCACGGGACAGCGACACTTCAGTTTCCAGCAGTTGCAGGCGGGCGCCCAGATTGATCAGCTCGATGGCCAGCTGGATTTCCTGGGCTTCCGTTACCACGCTCTTTTTAGTCATTTTTTCCRCTCCCCGTGATGACGCAAAACAACACTAATTAGACAATTTCCTCTACGCCCTGGCCGGCCATCAGGATGGCGGCGTGGGACTGGGCGAGGGAGCGGTCCTTGTTGTAGTTGGTCAGCATGCCGAGGATGGCGCTGTCGTCGAAGCGGAAGCGGGCCAGCATCATGTTGCCACCAGCCAACTTCAGAATCTGGGCATTGCTCATGCCTTCGATCAGGTCAGCGATGTCGGCCGAGATGCCGAGACGGAAAATTGCGGTGACCTTGTCCGCGCGGATCATCTGCTGAGCCAGCATCAGGTAGCTCAGGTTTGCATCGCGGATTTCAGCCATCATGTCGTTTGCAGTCATTTCCATCTCTCCTGTGGGTTCTATCTTGCTAGCAGCGCAATTGCGTTGCCGTTGAGATACATTCTGCTGGAGAGGCACAGAAACACAAAGAGGCCACACTCTGTATTTTGCGTCGGAATAGACACGGGACGTCCTGTCAGATTTTGTCTGACAAACGTCGGGCGATAAGGGCTAAACCCCTGAAAACATGCGGGTTTGCGAGGTGTTCAGGCACACCGAAAAGCCAGYAGCCTGAGGTAAAAACGCGATGTCGCTGCGATGCTTTTTTGCGACATCTGAACTGTTATCGGCAGGGTTTTGGAGAACTTTAGGGTTCAACGCAAAAAATTTTAATATTTTTTGCCCCATCCAAACTTCCGAACAGCAAGCCTTTTACCGGGCTTCTGAAAGCGGTAACGGCAGGACTTTGGGGAACTTTAGGGTTTTTCGAAAAAATTTTTAAAAATTTTTCGGTGAGGGGCTTCACCCGGCCGAAGCCCCTGCAAAAGTTGCTACACTCTCACTTTCTTTAGGTTTCAAGGAAATCATGATCTCCCGCACCGACTGCCTGGCGCGCGACGCCGCAGATCCCCTGGCTCCCCTGCGCGAGCAATTCGACCTCCCCGCCGGCGTGATTTATCTGGATGGCAACTCTCTGGGCGCCCGCCCGAAAGCCGCCCTCACCCGCGCCACCGAAGTCATCGCCAAGGAGTGGGGCAAAGACCTGATTACCAGTTGGAATACCGCCGGCTGGTTCGACATGCCCAAGCGCCTGGGCGACAAGCTGGCCCCGCTGGTCGGCGCCGAGGCAGGCGAAGTGGTGGTCACCGACACCACCTCAATCAACCTGTTCAAGGCCCTGGCCGCCGCCATCAAGCTGCAGGACGGCTCCGGCCGCCGCACCATCGTCAGCGAGCGCAGCAATTTCCCGACTGATATATATATGGCGCAGGGCCTGGCCGGCTGGCTGAACCAGGGCTACCGGGTCAAGCTGATCGACTCGCCGGACGAGCTGCACACGGCCATCGGCCCGGACACCGCCGTCCTCATGCTGACCCACGTGAACTACCGCACCGGCTACCAGCACGATATGGCAGCCGTCAGCGCCCTCGCCCACCAGCATGGCGCCGTCATGGTCTGGGACTTGTGCCATTCCGTCGGCGCGGTGCCGGTGGATCTGCATGCAGGCGGCGCCGACTTCGCGGTCGGCTGCACCTATAAATACCTGAACGGCGGTCCCGGCTCGCCGGCCTTCATCTGGGTGCCCAAGCGCCACCAGGCCAGGTTCGCCCATCCACTATCCGGCTGGTGGGGCCACGCCAATCCTTTCGCCATGGCGCCGGACTTCGCGCCGACCGAAGGCATCGGCCGCGCCCTGTGCGGCACCCAGCCCGTGACCTCGCTGGCGATGGTGGAATGCGGCCTGGACGTCTTCGCGCAAACCACCATGTCCGCCATCCGCGAAAAATCACTGGCACTGACCGACCTGTTCATCGCCCTGGTGGAGCAGCGCTGCTCCGGCCATCCGCTTGGGCTGGTCACGCCGCGCCACCACGCACAGCGCGGCAGCCAGGTCAGCTTCACGCACCCGCATGGCTACGCCGTGATGGCGGCCCTGATCGCACGCGGCGTGATCGGCGACTACCGCGAGCCGGAAATCATGCGCTTCGGCTTCACCCCGCTGTATACCAGCTTTGCCGACGTGTGGGATGCGGTGGAAATCCTGAAGCAGATCCTCGACGACAAAGCCTACGATATTGCCGCCAAGCGCGGCGCTGTAACCTGAAACATCATGACCGAACCAAAGAAACCCGCCGAATGGCATGGCGCCCAGATGGACTTCAGCAAGTCCATGAGCTACGGAGACTACCTGGGCCTGGACCAGATCCTGAACGCCCAGCATCCGCTCTCGCCCAATCACAATGAGATGCTGTTCATCGTGCAGCACCAGACCAGCGAGCTGTGGATGAAGCTGATGCTGCACGAGCTGCATGCCGTCTGCGACCATCTGCGCCGCGACGACCTGCCGCCGGCCTTCAAGATGCTGGCCCGCGTGGCCCGCATCATGGACCAGCTGGTGCATGCCTGGGATGTGCTGGCAACCATGACGCCGCCTGAATACACGGCGATCCGCCCTTACCTGGGTGCTTCCTCCGGCTTCCAGTCGCACCAGTACCGCGAGATCGAATTCATCCTCGGGAACAAGAACGCCAATATGCTGGCGGTACACGAGCACACGCCAACCCACGCGGCGCTGGACCAGGCCCTGCGCGCGCCTTCGCTGTACGACGAAGCCGTGCGCCTGCTGGCCCGCCACGGCCTGAAGATCGACGCCGCACGCCTGAACGGCGATTGGACCCTGCCAACCAGCGCCGACGAATCGGTGAAGGAAGCCTGGCTGGAGGTCTACCGCGACACCACCAAATACTGGGCGCTGTACGAGCTGGCCGAAAAGCTGGTGGATATGGAAACCGCTTTCCGCTTCTGGCGCTTCCGCCACGTGACCACCGTGGAGCGCATCATCGGCTTCAAGACCGGCACCGGCGGCACAGCCGGCGTGAGCTATCTGCGCAAGATGCTGGACGTGGTACTCTTCCCTGAACTGTTCGCCTTGAGGACCGCCCTGTGAAAATCCGCATCGCCCTTCTCGCCGCCGCCAGCCTGCTCGCTTCGTCCGCCTTCGCGCGCGACGATCGGCCCGGTCAATTCGATTACTACGCCATGTCCCTCAGCTGGTCGCCGGAATACTGCGCCAGCCGCGACGATCCGGTGCAGTGCGCGAGCGGCCGCCAGCTGGGCTTTGTGCTGCATGGCCTGTGGCCGCAGTTCGAGAAAGGCTATCCAGATTCCTGCTCGCGCCAGAAGCTGCCGGCCGACGTACGCGACCGCTATGCCGATCTCTATCCCGCGCCCAAGCTGATCATCCATGAGTGGCAAAAGCACGGCACCTGCTCCGGCCTGGCGCCGCAGGATTATCTGACCTTGTCGGCTCGCCTGAAGGAAGGCCTCAAGATTCCGGCCGAATTCCAGCGCCCTTCGCAGCCGGTGCGCGTTACGCCCGGCCAGTTTGAAGACGCCTTCAAGAAAGCCAACCCCTGGCTGGCCAGGGATTCCGTGCTGCCTTTCTGCACCGGCGGCGGACGCTTCCTGCGCGAAGCCCATGCCTGCTACAGCAAGGACGGCGCGTCGCGCAGCTGCGCGATGGACGAAATCAAGCGCTCGCAGAAAAGCTGCGGCCAGGCTTCCTTCCTCCTTAAAAACGTACGATGACGACTGTCCTTACTCTCTCCGGCCTGTGGGATTCAGGCCCGCAGCATTGGCAAACGCACTGGGAACGCAAGCACGGCTGGCGCCGCGTGGCGCATCGCGATTTCGAAACGCCTGACCGTGAAGAGTGGGTACGCGAACTCGATGCGGCGATTGCCGCATGCAGCGAGCCGCCTGTGCTGGCGGCGCACAGCCTGTCCTGTACGCTGGTGACGTGGTGGGCACAGTCCAACAGCAAGCACCGCGTCGCCGGCGCCTTCCTGGTGGCGCCAAGCGACGTCGATGCGCCGTCCTATCCGGCCTGCACCACAGGCTTCCAGCCGATGCAGCTGCAGCGCCTGCCCTTCCCTTCGGTGGTCGTGGCCAGCAGCGACGACATCTACGTCAGCGAGCGGCGCGCACGCCAGTTCGCCGAAGCCTGGGGCAGCGTGTTGCACGTGATCGGCCCGGCAGGACACATCAATGGCGACGCCGGTTTCGGCCCTTGGCCGGAAGGCGAAAGCTTGCTGCTGGACCTTTGTTCTAAGACGCAACGCTAACTTCCTCGTCGTATCGTGCGCACGGGCCTGCCTTCATGGCAGGACAATGCCAGCCTCGCTTTCGATGAAAGGAGACTGCGATGAAACCTGTGTTTGCAAAAGGGCTAGCTCTGCTGGCCATCAGCGCCGCCTGCGGGGGCGCCTGGGCTGATCCCCTCACTTACACCGCCAATCTCAACGGCGCTTCCGAGGTCACGCCAAATAGCTCGTCCGCTATCGGCGCAGCAATTGTGACCTTCGACATCGACACGCACAGCCTGCGGGTGCAAAGCATCTTTGCGGGACTGGACGGTACGACCACCGCTTCGCACATCCATTGCTGCACGGCGGATGCCGGCAGCGGTTCGGCTGGCGTCGCGACCATGGTGCCCGCCTTCACGGATTTCCCCACGGGGGTGACGGCCGGCACGTATGACCACACGTTCGATACGTCGGCGTCCTCGTTCTGGAATTCCGCATTCCTGACGGCGAACGGCGGCTCGACCAGCACAGCGGAATCCACACTGCTGACTGGCCTGAACAGTGGTACTTCCTACTTCAACATCCACAGCTCAGCGTATCCGGGTGGGGAAATCCGTGGTTTCCTGACGGCTCCCACCGCACCAGTCCCTGAGCCAGGCATGGCAGGCATGCTGCTGCTGGGCATACCCGCCGTACTTGCGATCGGACGCCGTAGAGCCAAGCGGAAGGATTAAACGGCATGGATTACGGGGTCTCGCCCGAAGGCTCGCAGTGGGGATGGCGCGCATTGCCTCCTCCCACTGCGGGCCGCCCGCACACGGCCCGTTAGACTTACCGGGCCGGCGGTTTGGGATACGTCGGCGGATCTTACAACTCGACACCGGATTGTGTGCAATCCCGGATTGCCTGGCATGCGCGCCTGCGGCGGATAGAGGCGGCACGATAAATGCGTGGCGGGAAACGGGCATGTGCCCGGCTTTTGGGAGAATCCGCCATGAAAACGCCAATCCTGCTGCTGTTGCCAATGCTCTTTTGTGGCGTGCCAGCGATGGCCGACACCATCTTCGACAACGGCGCCCATCCGCCCACCAATTTTCCATTTTCAGATCTTGGGGCAGGCCAAATTCTCGCCGATGACTTCACCCTGGCGCCGGGACAAAACACGATCGCTGACGTCCACTGGAGTGGCCGCTACCTGGATGGAGCGCTGCCCGCCGATGCTTTTCAAATCTATCTCTGCGACGATGTGGCGGGCGCGCCCGGCAATTGCGCCGCACTCACACTGGCTGCCGTATCCCGCACGGCAGCCGGCGCATATTTCGACTACACGGTCGACGTCACGCCGTTGATGGTCCCGGCTAACACGGTGCACTGGCTTTCCATCTTCAACAATACTTCCAGCTGGTTGTGGGGTGATCAGGTCGGTGTGGGCGGCAATTCCATGCAGACAAATAACTTCTTCGGCACGACACCCACCTGGACACTGGCCAGCAACGGCGCGGCAATGGACTTTTCGCTAAGCGGCCCCGCCGCGGTTCCGGCGCCCACCTCGTTCTTATTGTCCGGCATTGGACTGGCCGCACTCGGCTTCGGCCGGCGCAAGCCAGCGCCGGCTCAGGCGAGTATGGCGGCGAGCTTGTCCGGATTGCGAATGACGTAGAAGCCTTTGATTTGCTGGCCGTCGGACTCGATGTATTGCACCGACTCCAGTTTGCCGCCGATGTAGCGCAGCAGGCCGGGCTGGCCGTTGAGCAGGACCAGGCGGTATTCGGTTTTGCCGGCCTGCGAGAACTTGGCGTACAAGCCTGCAATGAGGTCCGGATCGCGCACCACCTGGGGGAAGGCCGGCATCTTGCCGCCACCGTCGCCCACGAATTGCATATCGTCTGCGATGAAGGCGCGCACCGCATCCTGTTGGCCGCTGTTGATGGCGGCCACGAAGCGCTGCAGCAGCTGCTGGTGATCGTTGCGGCTGACTTCGAAGCGCACTTTCTCCTGCTGCACGCGGTCGCTGGCGCGGCTCACCATCTGGCGGCAGGCCGCTTCGCTCTTGCCCAGCATCTCGGCCACTTCGGCGTAGTCGTAATCGAAGACCTGGCGCATCAGGAAAGCCGCGCGCTCTTCCGGCGACAGCCGCTCCAGCACCCACATGAAGGCCACCGACAGGTCGCTCGCCAGTTCCGCCTGCGCCTCCGGCGTGTGCTCATCCAACGGCTCGATCATAGGTTCCGGCAGCCAGAAGCCGGTGTAGCTTTCGCGCTCGGCCTTCGCCGCACGCAGGCGGTCGATGGACAGGCGGGTCGCCACGGTCACCAGCCAGGCTTCCGAGGACAGCACGCCCTCTCGGTCGGCGGAATGCCAGCGCAGCCAGGCATCCTGCACCACATCCTCGGCATCGGCCCGCACACCCAGCATGCGGTAGGCGATGGAGAACAGCCGTCCACGGTGGGCGGCAAAAACTTCTGCGTCCGTTTGACTCATTGACTCGCTTCCAAGGTGATCGATTGCGCCACCCTGGATAATACCTCGCGCAACTCGCGCAAGCGGGGTGGCTTGCTG